>CALFMQ010000190.1 GCA_937879825.1 uncultured Phycisphaerales bacterium | reverse complement strand
TCTTCGGCTTGATCACCCGCTCCTGGCTCGCGCCCAGCAGGTCGTACAGGAACGCCACATCGAGTTTCAGCACCTCGATGAACTCGCACAACCCCCGGTTGGCGATGCACAGCTCCCCATCAAAGTTGAACGCACGCGGATCCGAGTCCGAGCCGTACCGCGCGATCTTCCGGTAGTTGATGTCCCCCGTCAACTCCGTCGAGTCCTGATTCTTCTCGTCCTTGGGCTGGAAGGTCCCGATCCCCACGCGGTTCTTCTCCGACAGAATCAGCCGCTTGACCTTCACATGGCTCATCGCCTGGCGCCAGTCGCCGTCGTAGTGTGCCATCAGGTCCGCCATCACCTTCCGGCAGAACGGATTCACCTCGCCGTGCAGCCGGATCTTGCCGCGATGCTTGCCGCTCTTGACATAAGTCTCGTTCAATCGCGCCAGCAAATCCGCACGCGCCTCCGCCGGCACGAGCATCAGCGGCTCCTCGTGCATCGGCGATGCGAACTCCGTGCTCTTGCCCGTCGGCCCCGCGTCCTCGTCGAGCATCCACGAATAGGTGTACATCGCGCCGCTGTCCGTCCGCGAGTACGCCTCCAGACCCTTCTTGAGCAAGCGCGCGATCGTCGACTTCGAACTCCCAACAGGCCCGTGCAGCAGCAGAATGCGCCGGTCCGTGCCGTAGCCCTCCGCGGCCGAGCGGAATACATCCACCAGCTGCATCAACTGCCGGTCCAGCCCGAAGATGCCGTCGGCACCGTGCTCGATCGGATCAGAAAAGAAGTGATACCGCACCAGGTCGCGCTTGAATCTGCGGTACTTCTCCGTGCCGAACGACATGATCATGTCGTACACGCGCTGGAACGCGTTGCGCGCGACCTCCGGCCGCTTCTCGACGATTTTCATGTAGTCCGCGAGCGATCCCTCCCAGTGCTGATCGTGGAACTGCTTGCGGTTCAGTTTCGAGTCGATCATCGAGAGAAGATCGCCCGAACCCACGCGCTCGCCCGGACCCGCGTTCGATTCGCCAAAGAAGTCGCTCATCGCGCTGCCTCCTGCACACGCCGCGCTGCAAAGCCCGACGCGATCGGGGCGTCCGCTGCCCCATGCGGCCGAGGTGTCCCCCCCGACATAAGCGCCGGGTACGGTCGATCCATCCTCGGAACCGGCGACGCGCGGCTCTCGCCGCGACGCGCCCAATCCAGTCTTCATCGGGCCGAAGCATCCGACGCTCCACCCCGCTCCCACGCACCCCATCTATTCGTACGCCCGAGAACCCCCGCGTGATGCCGTTAGCCGACGCGAACATGCATCCGCACGCCCGCGATACACTCCCGACATGTCCTTCGGCCTCGCACGCGGCAAGAAACTCGACCCCGGGACCGTCGGCCTCACAACCGCCGACCTCCCGCCGTTGCCCGATGCCATCGCAACGGATCCGGCCGCCGCCCACCTCGACATCCGCGCGTGGTTCGAGCACCCGGGCCGCCCCCTCGAGATCGAGGTCGGCTCCGGCAAGGGCACCTTCCTCGTCCAGCAGGCGCAGCTCCAGCCCGACACCAACTTCCTCGGCATGGAGTACGCGATGGAGTTCTACGCCTACGCCGCCGACCGCATCCGGCGCAACCAGCTCGCCAATGTCCGCATCCTCGGGCTCGACGCCGCCGAGTTCCTCCACTGGCGCGTGCCCTCCGGGTGCGCCCGTGTCGTCCACCTCTACTTCCCCGACCCGTGGCCCAAGACGAAGCACCACAAGCGCCGCATGCTCTCCGACCGCTTCCTGACGGATGTGTATCGCATCTTGGAAGCGGGGGGGGAGTTGCGGGTCGTGACCGATCACGACGATTACTGGAAGTGGATGGAAACGCACTTCGATCGGTGGTGCGCCGCGGACCACACGCCGCGATTCGAGCGTCTGCCCTTTACGCGACCCGCGTCGGCCGGCGAGGGCGAACTCGTCGGCACCAACTTCGAGCGGAAATACCGGCGCGAGGGGCGGCCCTTCAACGCC
>CALFMQ010000189.1 GCA_937879825.1 uncultured Phycisphaerales bacterium | reverse complement strand
GGCACCCTGCTTGGGGCGGGAGGTGAGGCGCACGCGCTTCTGGCCGCCACGCTCCACAGCGCCCATGACGACGGACTTGTTCTGGAGGTTGACGCCGCCCTTGCCGGTGTTCGTCTCGCCGCCGATGTAGGTGTCGTCGATTTCCACGATGCCTTGCAACGGGGTGGCATCTTCCATCGACAGCGCCTTGCGGATACGGTGGCAGAGGTACCACGCCGTCTTGTAGGACACACCAAGCGTCCGCTTGAGTTGGTTGGCGCTGACGCCCTTCTTGGACTCTACGATCATGTAGACGGCGAGAAACCACTTCCAGATCGGGAGTTTGGTGTCATGCATGATGGTCCCGCTCGTCGCGGAGAACTGGTAGCGGCATGAGTCACAGTCGAACTGATCGCGGTCGTGGATGCGGGATACCTTCTCCGACTCGCAACGGGGGCAGCGGACGCCCTCGGGCCAGCGGAGCGATTCGAGGTACGCCCGGCACTTGTCCTCTGAGCCGAACTTCTCCACCAACTTCACGAGGTTGATTTCGTATGTCAGAGCCATCCAAGAAATCCTCCAAGCCGCCCCGGAAGGTCAATCCCGACCTTCCCGACGACGAGGCCATCCGCAAACTGTTCCCAAAGCGAGTGGTCGAGAAGGTGAACGAGGAAATCGACCACAAACCAGCGGATAAACCCAAGTCCCCCAAAGAGTAATCCCGAATGGACCCTGTGTCAAGTATATAATCACCGATTTCGTTCGGGTATCACGCGCTCCATGCTGGCACGAATCCAATCGTTCATCCTATCCGGCATCGACGCCCAACCCTGCGAGATCGAGGTCGATGTCGGCGAGGCGGGCATGTCCAACGAGCAGATCGTCGGGCTCGCCAACGCCGCCGTCAAAGAGTCCATGGACCGTGTCCGCGCCGCCATTCTCAATACCGGCTACCGGTTCCCCCAGAACCGAATCCTAGTGAATCTCGCTCCCGCCGATGTCCGCAAGGAGGAGCCCGTCTACGACCTCCCCATCGCCATCGGCATGCTCACGGCCGACGGCTCCATCTCGCGCACGCGCTGCGAACGCGAGGGCGGCCTCGACCCCCGCGCCCACCTCTTCGCGGGAGAACTCGCTCTCGACGGCCGCATCCGCCCCATCCGCGGCGCTCTCTCGGTCGCCGCGCTCGCGCGCAAGCGAGGCCTCAAAGGCGTCGTCGTCCCGGCAGAGAACGCCCCCGAAGCATCCGTCGTCGAGGGCGTCGATGTCTACGGCATCCAGACACTCGCCGAGGCCGTCGCGCTCATCCACGCCGAGATCCCGCGCGAACCGGTGGCGCCCGCCGATGTCCGCGGCCTCATCCAACTCACCAACGCCGACATCGATTTCGCCGAAGTCAAAGGCCAGGAGGGGGTCAAGCGCGCCATGACCGTCGCCGCAGCGGGCATGCACAACATCCTCATGCTCGGGCCCGCCGGCACCGGCAAAACCATGATGGCCCGCGCACTCCCGGGAATCCTGCCGTCGTTGTCCCCGCAGGAAGCCGTCGAGATCACGCGCATCTATTCCGCAGCGGGCCGCCTCAAC
>CALFMQ010000188.1 GCA_937879825.1 uncultured Phycisphaerales bacterium | reverse complement strand
GAACGACCGGCAAGTCCACGCGGAATGTCGGGAAGTTGCTCAAGGACGCGGCGTCATCCAACGCGCGCTTCGCTGTGATCCTTGAGAGCGGCGAGCATGCGACGGTGAAGAACCTCACCACGGGCGACGAGCACAAGGACACGCCGATCGAAAAGATCGCGCGGATGATCGCGGAGGCGGCCCGAGCTTGATAGGTGAGCGGCGTGACGCGAGCCGTTCTACCCGTTCTCAACTCGCGTGAACGCCCTTGCGTTCACATGAAGACTCATCGAATCGCGCGCATGCCGGCGACATTCGGGATCGGGATGCGTCCGTTGATGGTGAAGGGCGCCGGGAAATAGACACAGTACGCCTTGCCCAGCATCAACTGCCTCGGCACGATGCCCATGAGTTTGCGATCGGAGTTTTCCCATTCCGGGCCGCGCGTGTCCTTGAACTGCTTGAGGACCTGGGGATTCACGGAGCCCCAGAGTCGGGCGTCGTGTGAGGCGGCGGAGTTTTCGCCGCAGGTGAAGAACTGATCGGGCCCGATGATGGCGAGGTTGTCGGGGTGGGTGCCGAAGCCGGGATCATCGAACATATCCGTATCGGCGCGGTAGTAGACATCGTGATCCACGCCCACTCGGTGGAGCGAGAGCGCCGAGCCCGAGAAGTCCCACTCGACTCGCGGGAAGTCTTTGTTGTAGACGAAGGTGCGATCGAGCGGGAGTTGCGCCGCGGGCCCGCCCTCGGCGTAGTCGGTGCCGGCGTGCCCGGTGGCGTGGAGCAGGCGCTCGGAGGGGCCCCAGTTGTACTCGGCATAGACGACGCGCTTGTCATTGATGTAGACCGAGAGCGATTGATCGGCGTGCCAGAACTCGATGTCCGTCACCTTGTGCGCGGGGATGGGCGTGATGGCGGAAGTGGCCAACTCGCTCCATTCCTCGACGCCCTCGTGACGCATGAGGATGCGCGCGGTGCGACCCTCGATGACGGCGCGGAACTCGTGCGAGCGCGCGTGGACGGTGGCGCTGATGACGAGGCCTTCCTGATCCGGCTCGACGCCGGCGCGGACGCGCACATCCGAGACCGGGAGCACGAACTGCTCGTATGAGCCGATGCGGGGCGAGTACACGCCGATGCGCGCGCGGTTGGAGTCCTGATCGTTGTAGGGCGTGTAGTCGGTGATGGGCCACGAGTCCGAGTTCCACGCGAGCGTCGTCGGGTCGGCGCTCTCGGTGCGGTAGACGCTGATGTCGCGGTTGTTGGCGTCGTCGTAGGTCCGCCAGTCGTCGCCCGACCACGGGCAGTCGAACCACTTGCGGCCGTTGTGCTTGTTGTCGAGCGGCGCATATTCGGATGAATACACGGGGCGCCAGAGCGATTTCTGAATCCGTTCGGGCTTGCGCCTGATGCTCCAGCGCGAGTCGGGCGGCGGAACGGTGCGCCCGTCGGCCAGGCGCGCCGGCGCATCGGTGGTCGAGAAGACATCTCCGGCCGCGAGCCAGACCGTCTCGGAGGGGAGGCCGAGCAGGCGCTTGATGTAGTTCTGCGTGATCTCCTCGGGGCTCTTGAAGACGACGACATCGAATCGCCTCGGCTCGCGCAGGTGATAAAGGTACTTGTGCACGAGGATGCGGTCGCCCGCGGAGGTGCGGTAGGACAGCGGCGGGATGCGCGGGATCTCGGCGTTGACCTCCGCTGGCATCGGGATGCTCGGGTCGCGGGCCGCCTCGGACATCGGGGCGGCGTACATCACGGTCGCGCTG
>CALFMQ010000187.1 GCA_937879825.1 uncultured Phycisphaerales bacterium | reverse complement strand
CGCGATCACCGCGTTCCGCCGGAGCATGTCGAGCGTCGCCCGTTTCATCGCCGAGCCCGAGAGTTCCCCGCTCCTCTCCGCCGAGCCCCACCCGAGCACATCCAGCAAGTCGAGCCCAGTTCTCCCGGCCCCGTACGTGCCGTGAACCTCTCCGATGGGCGACCCGGGCGGCCGTGCCGAGTTGTGCGGGCAGACCTCCTGGCAGATATCGCAACCGAAGAGCCAATCCCCCATCGCCCCGTGAAGCGCCGGATCGATCGGCTCACGCCGCTCGATCGTCAGGTACGAAATGCACCGCCGCGCGTCCACCGTGTACGACTCGATCGCGCCGGTCGGGCAGGCATCGATGCACCTCGTGCAACTGCCGCAATGATCTTCAACCACATCACCGGTCGGCATGATGTCAAGCGTCGTGATGATCCCGCCGAGCAGCACATACGACCCGATGCGCGGGTGAATCAACAAGGTGTGCTTGCCCACCCACCCGAGCCCCGCCCGCACCGCGTGCTCCCGCTCAAAGATCGGCGCTGTATCCACGAACGCCCGGAACGCGTGCCCCCCGTGTTGCTCCCGCAGCGCATCCGCCACCGCGAACAGTCGCTTCTTCATCACCTTGTGATAGTCCCGCCCCCGCGCGTACCGCGCCACGCGCCCCGTGCCCTGTGTCGCCCGATCTTCCTCGCCCCGCCGCGCATACTGATCCCCCACCATCACGATGGACCGCGCGCCCTCGAGCAACTTCCCCGGTTCGGCGCGCACGTCCACGTGCTCCGCCAACCAGCCCATCGAGCCGTGTTTCCCCGCCGCGAGCCACGCGCGCCACGCGTCCCCGAAATCAGTCGCCCGCGCTGCGCACACACCCGCCAGCGCAAACCCCTGCGCCTTGCACAGCGACACCACAGGCCCGCTCGGGACGCTCATGGCCGCAACACTACCCAATCCGCCCGATCACGCCGCAGCGTGAGACCCCGCGCCCGCGCCGATCCATTCGTAAAGCGTCTCCGCCGCGCCCGGGAGCACCGAGTCGGCCCCCGCCAGGTCGCTCAGCCACAACCGGTCCCAGTTGTAGACAACCCACGCGTCCGAACCTTCCGACCCCAGCGCATCAAGCGCTGCGCGGACAGGCACATCGCCGGAGCCGAGCGCGCACGGTGCCCCGTGCCGCATGTCGCGCACGCGCACCGTGTGCACGATCGGCGCGATCGACCGAACCCCCTCGACCGGATCCTCACCCGCCGCAACCGCCGTCGAGATGTCGTAGCAAACCTTCAGCAGCGGGCTCGCCACATAATCATGAATCTCGCGCAAATCCGCCGACGTCGCGAAGTCCCCGCCGTTCTCGATCACGACCACGAGGTCACGATGCCGCGCATGGTCGCAGACGAGCGCCAGCCGCTCGCACACCCGCCGCAGGACCGTCCGGTGCCGCTCGCGCCCCCCCACCTC
>CALFMQ010000186.1 GCA_937879825.1 uncultured Phycisphaerales bacterium | reverse complement strand
GCGGGTGTACGCGAAGCCGGCGCCGCGTTCCGGTTCGATCTGCACTTTGAAGAACCCGTCGCCCTCGATGGCAACGTCGAGCGGGCGCCCCGGAGATGGGAGGATCGAGCCCTGCTCGAATGAGAGTTGTGTGCCCGAGACCTGCACGCCCAGGCCGACATACAGACCGGTCGGGCGCTGATCGCCGTTGGCGTTCTCGGTGCCCGGCGTCGCGCGTTCGAGGTAGAGCAAGTCCTGAAAGTTCACGCGGCTTGCTCGGAACCCGGTGGTGTTGACGTTCGCCAGATTGTTGGCCGTCACATCGAGCTCGGTGTTGAGCGAGCTGAGGCCGGTCGATGCGGAGTGGAGTGCGATCAGTGCCATTCGGTTTCCGTTTCCTGTTGAGCCATGGAAGGCGCCCGAGCAGGCGGCGGCATAGTCCGACCCGCCCGCCCGGGACGCGCGTTCCTCTTATGTCACTCGCCCGAGCTGGCTGATCGCCATGCCCATGGTGTTGTCGAAGTACGAGATCATCCTGAGATTGCCCTGCACGGCCCGCGAGGCGCTGGTCACCTGCATCAGCGCGCTGATCGGGTTCACGCCCGACATCTCGACCGCGCCCTGCTTGATCGATCCGGTGCCCGCGGTGCGAGACTCGCTCACCGGCCCGTGCGTCCGGAACAACCCGTTGCCCTCGCGGACCATCGCGCCGGCGTTCGGAACGGACCACAAGCCGATTTTCGCGACGGCCGCGCCGTTCTGACGCACCGTGCCGTCCGATGCGATGTTCACCGCCGCATCGCGGTTGAGTTGAATCTCGCCATCGCCCGCGTCGAGCACCGGCGCGCCGTCGGTGGCACGGACCAGCACACCCGATGAGTTGAGTGAGAGTCGCCCGTCGCGCGTCAGGCGGATCGGATCGTCCGAGTCGCCCGTGCGCACCGCGAAGAATCCCTCGCCCTCGATGCCGAGATCGAGCGGCCCGCCCGTCACTTCGAGCGCTGAGGGGGTCTGGTCGATTCGCGTCGGGAGGGGCATGACGCCGCCGCCCAGCCGTTCGAGCATCGCGTTGGAGTCGAGCATCGCCAGGTTGTCCTCCTGACGCACCGCCTGGCGCGTGCGGATGGAGAACATGTCGGGCTTGAAACCGGCGGTCGTCACGTTGGCGAGATTGTTGGAATAGACATCCTGGCGCGCCATGTTCGTCAGTGCGCCCGACGCGGAGACATACAGACCGTAGTTCATCGCGCACCCCCGGCGCCCAAGGCGCCCGCCGACTCGCCCGCGAAGCCTCCGTGCGCGTCCGACCGATCGACGCCTCCCTGCGTCGACATCACAAGATGGAGAGCGGCGGCGGCTCGGGCCATGGCCAGAATCCGCGCGCCCACATCGTGGCCCGGCGCGTCCCTGCGCCGTTCACGCCTCTCGGTTCCACCGACTTGTCCCGCCGTCCCGGCGTCCCGCATGACTCGGCCTCCTGCCGAAGTGTTCGTTCGGATGGTTCCACCACAAACAGCGTGCCAACGGACACGGGCGGGATTGATGTGCGCCCGGCGCACTTTCCGCGCCGACTGCACAAACTCGCTTCAACGGACCGATCAACCCCTTGCCATGGGCGCGACCGCGATTGTTGAGGAGATGGGGTTATTGCGCGAGGCGGGCCGCGCATTCCTTGCGTTTGTGCGCGTGGAGTGCGGCCTTTCGCCCAACACGGCCGACGCCTATGCGCGGGACCTGCGCGATCTGGACGACGATCTGGCGCTGGGCGGCGTTGCGTCCATCGCCGAGATCACGCCGCGTCACCTGGCCGGGCACATCGCGGCGCTGTCGTCCCGGAAGAAGATGGCGTCTTCATCGGTGGCGCGTCATCTTGCGACGATGCGCATGTTCTTCAGGTGGATGTTCGCCAACGGAAGGATCGACGCCAACCCCACCGAGTGGCTCGAGCGGCCGACCCAGTGGCAGCGCCTCCCGGGCGTCATCTCGCCTGCGAACATGCGGGCGCTTCTGGATGCGCCTCAGCCCGCCGGCGACGGCTCGGACGCCCATTGCCCGCTCTGGCTCCGTGACCGGGCGATCCTCGAGTTCATGTACGCGTGCGGCCTGCGCGCCTCGGAAGTGGGGGCCCTGCGGGTCAACGATCTGCACGGCACGCTCGGCGTGATCACCGTTACCGGCAAGGGTGACAAGCAGCGGCTCGTGCCGTTCGGCCAGCCGGCGCAGGAGGCGCTCGAGACCTATTTGGAGGACTGCCGCCCGAGTCTGGTCCGGCCCGACGGGCGCGACAAGGGACGGATGTTCCTCTCTCGAACCGGGCGGCCACTGGAGCGCGTCGCGGTGTGGCAGATCGTCAAGCGAAACGCCAAGGCGGCGGGGCTCGACGACATCTACCCGCACTTGCTCCGACATACCTTCGCGACGCACCTGCTCTGCGGGGGGGCGGACCTGCGTGTCGTGCAGGAACTCCTCGGGCACTCCAAGATCTCGACGACGCAGATCTACACGCGGGTCGATCAGCCGCGGCTGAAGGAGATCCATCAGAAGTTCCACCCCCGCCCCTAGCGCGGCACGGGTCTTGCGTCCTCCATGCTCAACGGAGGATGCCGTATGACCCGTAACGTAATCACACCATTCGCTGCGCTGCTCTCGATGCTGATCGTGCTCGTCGGCGCAACTCCTGCGCATGGCGTCACGCTCCAGGAACTCGCGCGACTCGAGGGGCAGGGTGAGTCCACGGTGTGGGGGCTCGGGCTGGTTGTCGGCCTGAACGGGACGGGCGACTCGGGCTCGGTGCTCCCGCTGGCGCGCCAGGTGGCCGCCCTCATGGAGGCGGGGGGCAACGCGATCCCCGATATCGAGGAACTCGCCAAATCGAAGAACATGGCGCTGGTGATGGTGACGGCCAATCTGGACGCCGTCGGGAGTCGGCGCGGCGACAAGGTCAAGTGCCGCGTGCAGGCCTACCACAGCGCCAAGAGTCTGGCGGGCGGGCAGCTGTTCATCACGCCCCTCCGCGGGCCGACCCGGAACGACAATGCTGTCTACGCGTATGCCCAGGGGCCATTGGTCGTCGACCCGAACAATCCGACCTCGGCGACGCTCCGCGATGGCACCG
The DNA here is from genome assembly GCA_937879825.1 of uncultured Phycisphaerales bacterium. Taxonomy (GTDB): domain Bacteria; phylum Planctomycetota; class Phycisphaerae; order Phycisphaerales; family UBA1924; genus JACKHC01. The sequence goes on along the minus strand of CALFMQ010000186.1, from coordinate 8,614 downwards.
GATCGGGCGCGCAGCTGGTGCACGACATCTTCATGCCCGTGATCGGCGAGGACTGGACCGTCTCGCTCATCATCAAGCGGCCTTATGCCGGCTGGCCGACCACGCGACTCGTCGCGGGGATGATCAATCAATACCGGCAGGGTTTCGCCGAGGATGCGCGCAACATCGCCCGAGCGCTCGATGAGCGCACGGTGATCGTGCAGATCCCGCTTGAAGAGCGCGCCAACTGGGCGAACTTCATGGGCCAGTTGATGGGATCGATCGAGATCGATATCTCGCTGCTCCAGTTGCCCGCCCAGATCATCATCAACGAGCGGACGGGGAGTATCGTGATGACGGGCGATGTGGAGATCTCCAGCGCCCTGATCGCGCACAAGGACATGGTCATTACGGAGATCACGCCGCCCGTCGTGCCGACCGCGGCCCGCCCGGAGGTTGATCAGAGCAGCTGGACTGGCATCATCAGGGAGACCTCGGACCGGCGCAAGGCGCGGATCGACGATCTGCTCAACGCGATGCGCCAGCTGGATGTGTCCGTGGAGGACCAGATCGGCATCCTCACCATGCTCCACGAGGCGGGGCAGCTCCACGCGGAACTGGTGATCGAATGACCGCCGACGGAGCGATCACCGGGCTGGGCTCTCTCTCGGCGTCATCGCCGATGGCGGCGGCGCGGACGGTCGACTCGCCCGACGATGTCGGTGTGTTCCGCTCGGTCCTCGGTCGCGCCGTCAGGCAGGGTGATCAGGAGCGTCAGGTGCGCGAGGCGGCGGAGGAGCTCGTTTCGATCGCTCTCATTCAACCGATCCTGGCCGAAATGCGTGCGTCGAACAACGCGGCGCCGCCGTTTGCGCCGGGGCCGTACGAGAAGCAGTTCGGATCGCTGATGGATGCGGAAGTCTCGCGCCGCCTCGTGAAGGCGCAGAACTTCCCGCTGGTGGATCGTCTGGCACGCGATCTGCTCAGAGTCTCGCAGACCACGGAGGGTTCAAGCGATGACGCAGGCCAGGGTCAGTCAAAGGACCAGGACAGCGCAGGAACAGAGCGTGCTTGACGGCCCGCTCGGCGAACTCGAGCAGATTCTGCGCGAGATGATCGCTCACCATGAGCATCTCGCCGATCTCTCGGTCGTGCATCATGACGCGATGCGCCGCGCCGACACCGAGGCGCTGGGCTCGTGCATCCAGGCCGAGAACGAGATCGTCCAGCAGATCGCCAATACCGAAAAGAAGCGAATCCGCGTCGTCGGCGCGCTGGCGGCCCATTTCGGATCGCCCGCCAAGAACCAAACGAGACTCTCCTGGATCGCCGAGCGCTGCCCCGATGCCGCGCGGAAGCGCCTGGAAACACTGACCGATCGTCTGACCAAGACCATCAGGACACTCCATGAGCGGAACGCCGTGGTGCAGGCCGCGGCCGAGACGCTGGCCCGCCACATGAACGGCATCCGGAAGCAGATCAGTGCGACGCTCAACCATGCCAAGACCTACGGGCGCAAGGGCGCCGTTGACGCCGGTCCGAGTGTGATCTCGGCCGTCGATATCCGCAGCTAACGGAAGGGATCACGGAGCGAACCATGTCCCTCGGCGGCTCACTACTCATCGGGCAATCGGCGCTGACCGCCAGTCAGATCGCGCTGCAGGTCGCGGGCAATAACATCGCCAACGCGTCCACGCCCGGGTTCACGCGCCAGGTGGCGCACCTCTCGACCGTTCGCGGCCGCCAGGTGAACACCGGCACATTCGTCGGACGCGGCGTGCAGGTGGCGGGCGTCAATCGCGCTATCGATGAGGCGCTTGTGCAGCGTCTGCGCAATGCTCGCTCCGATACCGCCGCCGCCCAGACCCAGCAGCAGGCGCTCTCGCAGATCGAGTCGCTCCTCAACGAACTCTCCGGGTCCGACCTCTCCACGCAGTTGTCCGAGTTCTTCAACGCCTTCTCGGAGATGGCCAACTCGCCCGGATCGTCCGTCACGCGCGCTACCGTCGTGGAGCAGGGGGCGGCGCTGTCGTCGTTCGTGCGCGAGATGCGCTCCCAGCTGACGCGCCAGCAGCAGCAGGTGGACACGCAGATCCGCATCGCCACCGAACGCGCCGACACGCTGCTCTCGCAGGTCGCCGAACTCAATCTCGCGGTGACGGACGCAGAACTGGGCGGCTTGTCTTCGGAAGAGGGGAATCTCCGCGATCAGCGCGACGCGATCATCTCCGAACTCGCCGAGATGATGGATATCACTGTGCTCGAGCAGGACTCCGGCGCGGTGGACATCCTCGTCGGCTCGACACCGGTGGTCTTCGCGGGCACCTCGCGCGGCCTGCAGACCATCGTCCGGACGGTCGACGGCGCACCGGAACTCCGGGTCGCCACGAAACTCAATCAGGAAGAGATCAACATCGAGGGCGGGCGGATCGGCGGTTTCCTCGCCCAGCGGGACGGGCCCATCGGCCAGACCATCGACTCGCTCGACGATCTCGCATCAGCGCTCATCTTCGAGGTCAACCGCGCGCACTCGCAGGGCCGCCCCGGTATCGGGCTGCGCGACGCCACCGGGTGGCTCCGCGTGCCCGCGGCGGATCAGGTCCTGGCGCTCAATGACCCCAACAACGAGACCCTCGCCGATCTGCCATTCGGCCCGAGCAACGGCTCGTTCCGCGTCGTCATCACGGATCAGTCCGGCAACCGCCACGAGGACATCATCCAGGTCGATCTCGACGGCATCGATAACACCGGCGCGTCGGGCTTCTCCGACGACATGACCATGACCGACCTCGTCAACGCGCTCGACGCGATCGCGAACCTCAACGCCGAGATCACGCCGAGCGGCCAGCTCCGCGTCTACACGGACACGGGGTACGAGGTCAGTTTCCGCGACGACACTTCGGGCGTGCTGGCGACCTTCGGCATCAATACCTACTTCCAGGGTTCCGACGCGACCGACATCGCGGTCCGTGCCGACCTCCGTGACAACCCCGACATGCTTGTCGTCGGGCACGAGCACGGCACGAACGAGAACGCCTTGGCGATCGCCAATCTCCGTGAGGCGGGTGTCGAGTCGCTCTCGGGCGAGTCGCTCACCGGCGCGTGGCTCAAGACCGTCGATCGCGTCTCGGTGCAGGCGAACTCCGCCAATGCCAGGGCCGAGGCGCTGGCGACCGTGCAGCAGAGTCTCGAAGCCCAGCAGGCCGCGGTCTCGGGCGTCAGTCTCGACGAAGAAGCGATCAATCTCATCAACTACCAGCAGCAGTATCAGGGTGCCGCCCGGTTTATCTCGGTGGTCAACGAACTCACACAGGTCCTCCTCAATCTGGTCTGACATGCCATGAGCGCTATTCCTTCAGGCATTTCCCGTGTTCCGAATCTCCTCGCCTCGCAGGTGTCGCTGCGCAACATCACATCGACGAACCTGCAACTCCTGCGCCTCCAGGAGCAACTCTCGACGCAGAGGCGCATCAACCGCCCGAGCGACGACGCCATCGGCGCTTCCATCGTCTCGCTCTTCGACCAGTCCATCGAGCGTTCGGGCCAGCGCTCGCGCAACCTCGACCACGCCGGCTCCGCGCTCGGGACTATCGACGCCATCCTCGGCAACATCACCGACTCCCTGCGCGAGTCGCAGACCATCGCGTCCTCGCAGGTGGGCATCGGCGCCGACGATGAGACACGCGCCCAGCAGGCGAGCGTCGTCGACACCATCATCAACTCGATGTTCACCGAGATGAACCGCGACTTCGCCGGGCTGCACTTGTTCGCCGGCGGACGCACCGCGTCGCGGGCCGTCGAGTCGTTCAACGGCGGCTTCCGGTACATGGGCGATCAGTCCGGGCTCTTCACCGATCTTGGTTCGGCGATCGATTTCCCGATCACGCTCTCGGGCGATCTGGTCGCCGGCTCGCTCTCGGCGCGTGTGGAGAGCGATGTCGATCTCGACCCGCAGCTGACGACCAACACCCTTGTTCGCAACCTCCGCGGCCCCGCAGAAGCGCTCCAGGGTCAACTGGGAACGATGAATGTCACCATCAACGACGGCGTCACCGACACCGTCGTGCAGGTCGATCTCTCCGGCGCCGAGACCATGGGCGATGTGCTCGACAAGATCGAGTCCGCCATCCGCACCGCCGACCCCGCGGCGCTCTCCGGGGCGTACCCGACGGGCGTGACGCTCGCGGGCAATCGGGTCTCGGTCAATGTCGGCGCACCGACGCACACCATCACCTTCCAGGACGGCCCCGTCGGCACGACCGCCACCGCGCTCGGGCTCGACAACTTCAACTACAACACAGCAAACTTCGTCAACGCGATCGTGACCACCGACCTCGATCCGGCGCTGAGCGACGATGTGGTCCTCGGCGACCTGACCCCCGCGGGGGGCATGGTCTACGGCGACATCATCATCCGCAACGGCGGGCTCCAGGGCATCCTCACGACGAACGCCACCATGACCGTCGGCGAACTTCGCGAAGAAGTGGCCCGGCTCAACATCGGCGTCCGCGTCGATATCAACGAGAACGACAACACGATCAACTTCGTGAACGAGGTCGCCGGCACCATCATGAGCGTCGCCGAGAGCGTCGCCGCCGGACCCGCGACAGCGCTGGGCGTGCGCACCACCCGGGGCACGACGCTGTTGAGCGACTTCAATCACGGGCGCGGCGTCGAGATCGCAGACGGGCGCACCGACCCCACGACCGGCCTGCCCGATCCGAACCGCAATGTCGATTTCAGGGTCACGCTCTCGGACGGCTCAACATTTGATGTCGACCTGACGCCGTCGGATATCGCCAATGTGCAGACGGTGGTCGCAGCGATCAATGCCGCGTCGGGGGGCCTGGGCGGGTTCGTCGCCGACGTCGATCCCACGACCAACGGCATCCGCTTTACCGACACGGCCGGCGGCGTGAACCCGATCTCCGTGACCTCTCTGAATGGATACGCCGCCGAGGACTTGGGGCTGCTCGACGGCAATACCGGTGTCGGCCCCCCCGCGCTGCTGGTCGGTTCGGATCGCGCCGGTGTGCGAGTCAACTCGGTCTTCTCAACACTCATCGATCTTCGCGAGTCGTTGACGACCAACGACTCGCGTGGCATCACATTTGCGGGAGAGCGTCTCCAGACGGACCTCGATCGCCTGTCGTCCTCCCGCGCTCTTGTCGGGTCGCGGACACGCCAGGTCGAGCGGGAGCAGGTCCGCCTCGAGGACACGACCTTGCTGGATACATCGCTCAAGTCGCAGCTGCAGGACCTCGACTTCGTCGAGGGCGCGACGCGCTTGAGTCTCTTGCAGACCCAGTTGCAGGCGGGGCTGACCGTCACCGCGCAGAACTCGGGTCTCTCATTGCTCAACTTCCTGGGCTAGGGCCCGGGGTTGGGATTGGAGCGGCGTCCGGACCGGCCGGGCGTCGCGCGACAGGAAGTCGCCCGTCGGGGTTGACGGGCCGGCCAGGAAGGTTGACGCCGGTTTGATTCGGAGGAATCCGATGGAAGTCCGTACGACAAGGTTTGGGACACTCGAGATCGCCCCAGAGCGCATCATCAAGTTCCCCAAGGGTCTGCTGGGTTTCGAGTCGTTCACCCAGTTCTGCCTGCTTCAGCCGAATGACGACGCCTGTTTCTACTGGCTCCAGTCGCTCGATGATCCGGCGCTGGCGTTCGTCGTCACCGATCCGAACATGTTCGTCCCCGAGTTCGCGGTCCCGATCCGCGAAGAGCAGGCCGAGTCGCTCGGCCTGGCCAAACTCGAGGATGCGCAGATTTTCGTGATCGTCAACAAGATCAGCAACAAGCTGACGGCCAACATGCAGGGCCCGCTGGTTGTCAACACCGTCGCCCGCGTCGCCGAGCAGTTCGTGCTCGCCGAGAAGAAGTGGACGACGCGCCACGAGCTGATGACGATCACCGAACCCGCGGCCAAGGCCTCGGCGTAAACGAAACGAACGCGTCGGCGCCCGACGCGATGACATACGAATCACGCGCCCGCGGGACGGATCCCGCGACGTTCCCACACCCGACGGTGTGGGCGCAGGCGCACGGAAGGAGCCGAACCCATGCTGGTCCTATCCCGACAGCGTGACGAGACAATTATGATCGGCGACGACATCGAGATCACCGTCGTCGATATCAGGCGGGACAAGGTCCGCCTGGGCATCAACGCCCCATCGAGAATCGCTGTGCACCGCAAGGAGGTGTACGAGGCGATCCGCACCGAGAACGAGCAGGCAGCCCGCGCCGCGGGCGAAGGGCTCGCAGAAGTCGCAAGCACCGTCAGGCCCGCCGTCAAGGGGCGTCGCACAAACGCCCAGGCAAACCTGTTGACCGACTCCACGAACGCCAAGGCCGACGATCATCGGCGGACCGCTTAAGGCCCAAAGGAACAATCACGGAGGATTGTCATGGCCAGAATCAATACGAACATCTCGAGTCTCATCGCGCAGCAGAACCTCTCTCGCGCCAACGATGACTTGAATGTCAGACTCCAGCGACTCGCGACCGGCGTCCGCCTCAACCGGGGCGCCGACGACCCCGCGGGGCTCATCGCCGCCGAGCGATTGCGTTCGGAGCTCTCGGGCATCGAGCAGGGCATCAAGAACTCCGAGCGCGCTTCGTCCGTCATCGCGACGGCCGAGGGTTCGCTCAACGAGGTTTCCGAACTGCTCAGCTCGATCCGGGCGCTGGTGGTCGAGGCCGCCAACACCGGCGCGATCTCGCCAGAGGAAATCGAAGCGAACCAGCTGCAGATCGACTCGGCGATCGAGTCGATCACCCGAATCAGCAATACCTCGTCATTCGCGGGGCTCAAGCTCCTCGACGGCTCGCTCGGGTACCGCCTCTCGGGTGTCGACTCAACCGACATCTCCAAGGCCAAGGTCTTCGGAGCCGCGTTCCTCGATCGATCCACGATCGATGTCGATGTCGAGGTCGTCGGGTCGGCCCAGCAGGGGGCGCTCTACATGCGTTCCAACTGGGCGTCGTCCGGCGGTACCGACGGCATTCTCCCGTCCTCGGTCACGCTACGCATCGCCGGTCGCAACGGCGTCAACGTGCTCACGTTCACATCCGGCTCGTCCATCGACAGCGTCATCAACGCGATCAATGATCGCTCGAGCGTGACCGGTGTCGAAGCCGCACGCGTCAGCGCGGGCGATATCTCCTCGGGATTCGTGATCAACTCTGTCGATTACGGATCGGAGTCGTTCGTCTCGGTCGAGAAGCTCTCCGGCGGCAGCGGGTACACCTTCTACAAGCTCGTCAACGACACGCCCGGCCCGATCGACTGGACCATGGGCGCGACATTCACCGCCGGCGACTCCGACAGCGGAAAGGATGTGCTCGCCCTTGTCAACGGCGCACTCGCCAACGGGCGCGGGCTCGAGGTCCGTCTCCGCGGGAGCGACCTCTCCCTTTCGCTCGTGCTCTCCGAGGCCTTCGCCACGACCGTCAACGGGACGCCGTCATCCTTCGATATCACCGGCGGCGGCGCGCTCTATCAGCTCGGGCCCTCGGTCACCTTCAACCAACAGACGAACATCGGAATCGACTCCATCTCGGCGTCGAGTCTCGGCGGGACGCTCATCGACGACGGCACCGGGCCGGTGCTGCAGTTCCTTGAGAGTCTCCGGTCCGGCGGTCTCAACGATCTGAAGTCCCAGAACTTCTCCAGCGCGGGGGCCATCCTCGAGAGCGCGATCGATGAGATCTCGACCTCTCGCGGCCGGCTCGGCGCGTTCGAGCGGAACACCCTCGACACGAACATCCGTTCGCTTCAGGCAGCGCTCGAGAACATCACTTCGTCGGTCTCCGTCATCCGAGACACCGATTTCGCCAAGGAAACCAGCGAACTGACGCGCGGACAGATCCTCGTGCAGGCCGGAACCTCCGTCCTGGCGACATCGAATACATCCGCCCAGAGCGTGCTGCAGCTGCTCGGCTAACGGGCGATAAGCACGCCGATCCTTCGGCGTGGTCTCAAGTTCGATAACCACCTCCAAACGCCCCGTGAGTGATGCACTCCGGGGCGTTGTCGTTATCGCCCGCCGCACAATCGGAACATCTGTCATGCGCCGAACGCGCAGCCCCGTGCGGGTGGGCTACAGGACCGTCGGGCTGTATCGCGCTCCGGTGTGCGCCGATCCCTCGCTCTGATCGGCTTGTCACGCCGGTCGAGGGCGCGTTCCCGCCGTGGTGCGGGGCGTCCGAACGCTCACGGGCGAATCACCCGTAGCGCACGGAGGCAGGCCCCTGGATGGGCCGGGCACACGGAGGTTCCTTTCCATGAGTCGTATCAACACGAATGTTCAGTCTCTCATCGCCCAGCGCGTGCTCGGGCAGAACAACCAGGGCCTCAACGCTTCGCTCGAGCGTCTGGCCACCGGCCTCCGCATCAACCGCGGCAAGGACGACCCCTCGGGCCTGATCGCGTCCGAGAATCTTCGTGCCGAGCAGGCCGGCCTCTCCTCGGCCCTCAAGAACGCCGAGCGCGCCGATCAGGTTGTGAATATCGCCGAAGGCGGCCTCAATGAGGTCAACGGCCTGCTCACCGAGCTCCAGGGCCTCGTTACGGCTTCGGCGAACACCGCCGGCCTGTCCTCCGAGGGAAAGGAAGCGAATCAGCTCCAGATCG
>CALFMQ010000185.1 GCA_937879825.1 uncultured Phycisphaerales bacterium | reverse complement strand
GGCCCCGTCGTTCCTGTTCGAGTCGGTCGAGAACGGCGATCGGCAGGGCCGGTACTCCATTCTCGGCGCGCACCCGGTGATCGAAGTTCTGGCGCACGAGCACGATGTGACGGTGATCGATCACCGCGCGACGCCGGGCAGCGAAAGTAACACGCGGGAGGATGACCCGCTGCTGGTGATGCGCCGGCTGACGGCGCACATCAGGCAGGTCGATGCGCCCGGCGCGAAGATGCCGGATTGCATGCTCGGCGGGTGGGTCGGTTTCGCGGGGTACGACACGGTGCGGTACGCGGAGCCTGAGATGCTGTCGTTCGCGGGCGCGCCGCCGGATGACCGTGGCCTGCCCGATCTGCACTTCGGCTTCTACGACCGTGTCGTGGTGTTCGATCACGTGGACAAGGTCGTGCATGTGGTGGTGCTCGCGATCGTCGGGCAGGGCGACGACGCCGGGGATGCCTACCGGCGGGCGTGCGCGCAGCTGGATGCGACGGTCGCGGAACTGCAGGTGCATTCCAAGCCGTTGGCCTCGGGCGTCGTGGACGACGAGGGCGAGCGGGGCGGGGCGGCGTCGAACCTCACGCCGGCGCTGCACGCCGCGATGGTGGAGCGCGCCCGCGAGTACATCAAGGCGGGCGACATCTTCCAGGTCGTCGTGGGGCAGCGCTTCGAGCGCCGGTCGGGAGCGGACCCGTTCGATGTGTACCGCGCGCTGCGCGTCGTGAACCCGAGCCCGTACATGGTCTATCTGCAGGCGCGCGGATGCCTGCTGGTGGCTTCAAGCCCGGAGATTCTGTGCCGGGTGCGACGGGATGAGGGCGGCGCGCTGACGATCACGAATCGACCGCTCGCGGGAACGCGCCGTCGCGGGCGTGATGAAGACGAGGACGCCGCACTGGAGCAAGAGCTGCTGGCCGATCAGAAGGAGCGGGCCGAGCACATCATGCTGGTCGACCTCGGGCGCAATGATGTGGGCCATGTGTCGCGCGTCGGCTCGGTGCGGATGCCCGCGCTGATGGAGATCGAGCGCTACAGCCACGTGATGCACATCTCTTCGACGGTGACCGGCACGCTGCGCCAGGGGCTGGACTGCTGGGATGCGCTGCGCGCGACCCTGCCCGTGGGCACGATCTCCGGAGCGCCGAAGATTCGCGCCATGCAGATCATCGATGAACTCGAGCCGGTGCGCCGCGGGCCGTACGGCGGCGGGTTCGGCTACGCGACGCTCGGCGGAGAAATGGATATCGCCCTGGCGCTGCGGACGATCGTGGTGCCGACGGCGATGCGTCGGGGCGCACAATGGGTTTACCACCTGCAGGCGTCGGGCGGAATCGTCTTCGACTCCGACGCGCAAGCGGAGCACGAAGAAACGGTGAATAAGAGCGCGGCGATGGTGCGCGCGATCGACCTCGCCGAACGCGCCTTCGCCCGCGCTCAGTGACTGACCAGATGATCCTTGAGCTGCTGGCTCGGCGTGAAGCCGACGGTCGTCGTCGCCGGGAACACCTGCGGCTCGCGTGTCGCGGGGTTGACCCCGGAACGTTCCTTGCGGTGCCGCTTTTTGAACGTTCCGAAGCCGGAGATCGCGACCTTGTCTTCTTCGCGAACCCCTTCCGTGATGGACTCAAAGACCGCCTCAACCAGCTTCGCGGCATGGGACTTGGACTCGCCGAGCCGGTCGGCCACGGCCTCGATCAGATCGCCTTTATTCATGCGCCGGTCTCCATCGTTTTTGAGCGGGAAACACACCGCGCGCACACCCTCACAATCCCCGCCCCTTGCCAATATTAGTACGCTAAAACCGGCGTGATTCGGCAGAAAAAATCGAAAATGGCGTGCATTCGGGTTGCGTCGCCGTTTGCTTGATGTTTGCTCTTCCCCAGGGACAGCGATTGGTAGAATGCAATCCATGACCGCTACCAAGACAATGACAGCGCCGAGCAAACAGGCCCGACCAGAAACGCAACCGCCGCGTTTGTGGAATGTTGTGCTCCTCGACGACGACGATCACACCTACCAGTACGTGATGGAGATGACGCAGCGCCTGTTCGCATTTTCCCCAGAGAAAGCATTCCTGGCCGCGAAGAAGGTCGATCAGGACGGTCGCGTCGTGTGCCGAACATGCCACCGCGAACTCGCCGAGTTGAAGGTGGAGCAGATCCGCGGCTACGGGCGCGATGTGCTCATCGCCTCCTGCACCGGGTCGATGAAGGCGCTCATCGAACCGGCGGAGTCCCCTGAGGATGGGGGGGAGTGAGCGGGACGGAGCGTGGCGGGGGGCGCCCGCGGGCGATCATCACCGAACACCTCGACCCGGCCTGCGCCGCATGGCTCGCGGAGCGCTGCGATGTGACGCACGCGCCGGCGGGAACTCCCGAGTTCGAGACGCACATCGCCGACGCGGACGCGCTGGTGATCCGAACCTACACGAAGATCGACGCCGCGCTCCTCGATCGCGCACCGCGCCTGCGCGTGGTCGGGCGTGCGGGCGTGGGCATCGACAACATCGATCGGGCGCTGTGCGCAGCACGCGGCGTGCGCGTGGTGTACACCCCCGACGCGAACACCCAGGCGGTCGCGGAGTATGTGATCGCGCTGATCCTCGATGATCTGCGCCCGCGTCCCACGGTCGGTCGGGCGATCGATGTCGAGTCATGGAAGTCACTCCGGTCGGCGTCGATCGGCGCCAAGCAACTGCGAGATTGCACCGTCGGCATCCTCGGGCTGGGGCGCGTCGGCAAGCGGGTGGCGGCGTGCCTGTCCGGGTTCGCCACGCGCGTGACCTATCACGATCTGCTCGACATCCCGGTCGCCGAGCGCGCCGGCGCAACGACCGTCGGCATGGACGAACTGCTGGCATCGAGCGACATCGTGACCGTGCATGTGGATGATCGGGCGAGCAATCGCAACCTCATCGACGCCGCGGCCCTCTCGAAATGCCGGGACGATGTGCTGCTCATCAACGCCAGCCGCGGATTCGTGGCCGACCCGTCGGCGTTGTGCGCCTTCCTCCAGGCGCACCCGGGCGCGCGGGCGGTGCTGGATGTGCACCAGCCCGAGCCCCCGGGCGCGGTGCACCCGCTGATGGGGCTCGCCAACTGCCGCCTGCTCCCCCACCTCGGGGCCGCGACCGCGGAGGCGCACCGGAATATGTCGTGGGTGGTCCGGGATGTCTGGCGGGTGCTCAGCGGCGAGCAACCCGAGCACGAGGCCCCGCCCCCCGGCGCTACAATGGCGACATGATTCAACTCGGCGTGAACATCGATCATGTGGCGACGGTGCGTCAGGCGCGCCGCGGCGTGGAGCCGGACCCCGTCCGCGCAGCGCACGAAGCGGAGATCGGCGGCGCCGACGGCATCACGGTGCACCTGCGCGAGGACCGCCGGCACATCCAGGACTCGGATGTCGAGCGGCTCCGCGCGAGCGTGAACATCAAACTCAATCTCGAGATGGCGGCGACGGACGAAATGGTGAAGATCGCGCGCCGAGTCAAGCCGCAGATCTCGATGCTCGTGCCCGAGGGACGCCAGGAGATCACGACCGAGGGCGGCCTCGATGTACGCGGGCAGATCAAGCGCCTCCGGGATGTCGTGAAACAACTGAAGGACGGCGGGATGATCGTCTCGGCGTTCATCGACCCCGATATCGCACAGGTCGAGGCGGCGCACGACGCCGGATTCGATGTGTGCGAGGTGCACACAGGCCCATACGCGCACGCGTACGCGCGCGCCGGAGGCGACTTCCTGATCCGGGACCTGGCCGACGAGCACCGGAAGGTCGTGGAGGCGGGGCGTCGCATCCGCGAAATGGGGATGCGATTCAACGCGGGGCACGCGCTGAACTACCACAATGTCAACGCAATCGCGGGCCTCGAAGGAATCGCCGAACTGCACATCGGGCACGCGATCGTCAGCCGCGCCGTGTATGTGGGGCTGCGCGAAGCGGTGCGCGAGATGAAGCGATTGATGGTGGCGGCGGCCGGCGCTTAGGACTTCGTCTTGGGCTTGAGGATGAAGGGCGGTTCGTCCTTGGAGTCGGACTCGGCGTGCAGCTTGCCACCCTTGAGCTTCAGCATGCCCGGGCTCTGGCCGTCCGCGTTCGTCATCACGATCCCGCCCTTGTCGAGCTTCCAAGTGCCGGTTGTCGTGTCCTCGCCCATCATGGGCATCGACATGGTCGCGCTAAAGGTGTGATCCTTCTTGATGTCGATCACCATGTTCATCGACAGCACCATCCCCATCGCCATGCCCGCCATCGGATCGTTTTTCTCTTCCTCGGTCATCGACTCCTCGACGGCCTTCTTGAACGCCTCCTTGTCGAGCTCCCACTGGCCCACGTAAGCAGACTCGCCCCCTCCGCACCCGACCAGTGTGAACGCGGCGACGGCGGCGAGGATGAGCATGAGCACGGTGCGACGAGTGATCGACATGAGAACTTCCTTCCGGAGTTGGTTCGGGGTCCCGACAGCGATTCGATTCTAACCGGAATCCTTGGAGTCAGATCCCCGGCTCGTCGGGCCGGAGCATCGGGGCCGATCGGCGCGACTTCACGCCCTCGCGCGTGCCCTCGCCCGCGGGCCGACGCCCATGGCCCTCAACAAAGGTCGGGTACATGCGTCCGAGTTCGGACTTGCCCGAGATGAAGTCCTCGACGATCTGGGCCGCTTCTTCGAGATCGTCGGTGAAGGTGACGAGGTCCAGGTCGTTCTCGGAGATGGTCTTGTACTTGTCGCGGAGCGTCGTGCCGATCCAGTCGTGCAGGCCGCGCCAGAACTCGGTGCCGATGCAGATCACGGGGAACGGATCGATCTTCAGCGTCTGGATGAGCGTCAGCGACTCGAAGAACTCGTCCATCGTGCCGAACCCGCCCGGGAAGATAATGAACGAGCGCGCATACTTCACGAACATGACCTTGCGGCAGAAGAAGTAGTTGAAGTCGAGCTTCACGGTCTGGTACGGGTTGGGTTGCTGCTCGTGCGGGAGCGCGATGTTGAGGCCGACCGAGATTCCGCCCGCCTCGTGCGCGCCGCGGTTAGCGGCCTCCATGATGCCCGGCCCGCCGCCCGTGATGATCGCGTGCCCGCGCTTGGCGAGATCGGCGGCCAAGAGGCGCGCGTTCTCGTAATCGGGGTGCCCCGCCGGCGTGCGCGCCGAGCCGAAGATCGAGACTCCCGGCGGGAGCGTGGAGAGCGTCTCGAAGCCCTCGACGAACTCCGCCATGATTTTGAAGACGCGCCAAGACTCGTGGGCCATCTCCGCGTGGTGATCGTGGGGCAAAGGCAATCCTTCCGTGTTCCGGTGCGCGACGGTGGGGGATATCACGGCGCGGCGAGCGACGCAAGCGAGCGCCGGGCGATCAACGGGCATAATGTTTTAATATTGTTAGGTATCCTAAATAGGTGTAAACTACGTCAGAACAATGACTTGCGCGAATGCCTCCGGGTCGTCAGATGCGTCAAAAACGCGGGTTGGATACAATGCACCGCTTATGCCCAAATCGACCCCATCCAGTTCCAACCGTTCGCGCACGCGGACTTCCAAGAAGAAGCCGTCGACCCGCAAGTCGGCGACGCGCCGCAAGAAGTTCGAGAACTATCACGCCGCGCTGAAGTACCTCTACGAGCGCACGGATGTCGAACGCACACGCCCGTCGCGCGTCCCCGAGGGCACCTTCAAACTCGACCGGATGCGCGCGATTCTCGAAGGGCTCGAGAACCCGCACGAGTCGCTGCGCTTCGTGCATGTCGGCGGCACAAACGGCAAGGGCTCGACGGTCGCGATGATCTCGACCTGCCTGCAGGAGTGCGGCTACGCGGTGGGCACCTACACCAGCCCGCACCTGGTCGATATCCGCGAGCGCATCCAGATCAACGACCATGTGATCTCCTACCCCGCGTTCACGGAGTTGATGACGCGCGTCGCGCGGGCCGCGGACGACGCCGAAAAGAAGCACGGGCAGGCGAGCTTCTTCGAGCTGATGACCGCCCTGGGGTTCCTGTATTTCGCCGAGCAGGCCGTGGATGTCGTGATCGCGGAGGTCGGGCTCGGCGGGCGTCTGGACTCAACCAATGTCATCACGCCGGAGGTATCGGTGGTGACGAGCATCTCGCTCGATCACATGCACTTCCTGGGCAAGACGCTCCCGGAGATCGCGACCGAAAAGGCGGGGATCTTCAAGCCCGGCGTGCCGGCGCTCGTCGCCAAGCAGGAGACCGCGGTGAACGAGGTCTTCCGCGCCAAGAGCGCAGAAGTCGGCGCGCCGCTGTACATGCTGGGAGACAACGTCGATTTCTCCAACCGATTCGAGGCGAATCAGCAGCTGGGCCCGCACACCCGCGTCGGTATCGCCATGGGCAAGATCACATTCGAGCATGTCCCGGTCCCGCTGCCGGGCGAGCACCAGGCGACGAACTGCGGCCTGGCGCTGACGGTTCTGGCGCTCCTGCGCGAGCGCGGCTTCGATGTGCCCGAGAGCAAGATCATCACGGGCCTTGAGAAGACCGTCATCCCGGGCCGGATGGAAGTGCTGGGGCGCGAGCCCAGAGTGCTGCTCGACGGCGCGCACAACCCCGCAGCATTGCAGGCGCTGGTGCGCTCCATCGGTGCGCACATCCCGTACGACTCGATGGTCATGATCGTCGGGTGCAGCGCCGACAAGGATGTGGACGGCATCCTGGAAAAGGTCGCGCTGGGCGGCGACAAGGTGATCTTCACCCGCACCAAGGGCAACCCGAGGGCCGCCGACGCCGAGCAGTTGGCGCACCGGTTCACGGAACTGTCGGGCAAGGTCTGCCAGACGGCCTCGAGTCTCGAGGAGGCGTTGTCCATCGCCGGGCGGGCCGCCGGCCGCGACGATCTCGTGGTCATCACCGGGAGCTTCTACCTCGTGGGCGAGGCGAAGAAGCTGCTCTCCGATCGGGCGGCCAAGCTCGCGGCCTCCGCCGCGAACTGAGCCCCGGACCCAACGCATCGACCCTCAGTGACCGCGCGCCGCCACAACGATGCGCCGTGGCGTGGCCGCTTTGATCGTGGCGGTACACTCTCGACCGATTTCCAACCGAAAGCGGGGACGCGACGCATGCCCGAAGTGAACACACAGGAGCACCGGTACACCCCCGAGCTGGCGGATCGGATCGAGCGCCGATGGCAGCTGCGCTGGGACGAGGCGGGCGCGTTCCGTGCGCTCAACCCCGGCGACAAGGGCTTCGATGGTTCGCGCCCGAAGTTCTACTGCCTGGACATGTTCCCGTACCCGAGCGGGGCGGGGCTGCACGTCGGCCACCCGGAGGGGTACACGGCGACCGACATCCTCTCGCGGATGAAGCGGATGCAGGGCTTCAATGTGCTGCACCCCATGGGATGGGACGCGTTCGGCCTGCCCGCGGAGCAATACGCGATTCAGACGGGCGTGCACCCGGCGGTGACAACCAAGAAGGCGATCGACAACTTCCGGCGCCAGCTCAAGCGGTTCGGTTTCTCCTACGACTGGTCGCGCGAGTTCGCGACGATCGACCCGGACTATTACAAGTGGACGCAGTGGATCTGGCTCCGCGCCTATTCGTCGTGGTACGACACCGATGCGCAGCGGGCGCGACCGATCGATGAGCTGATCCAGCTGCTCGAGAACGGCAAGGCGTATGTGAACGCCTTCGGCGAACTGGTGCGGACGCCCGACGCCGCGCCACTCGATGCGCTGGGCGGGGGTGGTGGGGGCGCCGGGAGGGCGGTCGGGCACCGCAAGTGGCACGAACTGGAGAAAGACGAGCGCCGCGAGTTCATCGACTCGATGCGCCTGGCGTACATCGGCGAGCAGACGGTCAACTGGTGCCCCAAACTCGGCACGGTGCTGGCGAACGAAGAGGTCATCGACGGGAGATCGGAGCGCGGCGGGCACCCGGTGGTGCGCCGGCCCCTGCGCCAGTGGATGTTCCGCATCACCGCGTACGCCCAGCGGCTGCTCGATGATCTCGATGGGCTCGACTGGCCCACCTCGACGCGGACGCAGCAATCGGAGTGGATCGGGCGCTCGCAGGGCGCCGAGGTCGACTTCCAGATCGACGGCGCGCTCGGCGAGGAGTTCGGGTCGATTCGCGTGTTCACCACGCGCCCCGACACCATCTACGGCGCGACCTATATGGTCGTCGCGCCCGAGCATCCGCTGGTGGACGCGGTGCTGGAACGCGGCGGCGCGGGTGTTTCCGCGATTCGTTCGTATGTCGAGGCCGCACGGAACCGCGCGGACGTGGACCGTCAGGCGGACAACAAAGAAAAGACAGGCGTGGCGCTGGGCGTGAGCGCGATCAACCCGCTCACCGGCGGGAAGATCCCAGTCTGGACCTCGGACTATGTGCTGATGGGCTACGGCCACGGCGCGATCATGGCCGTGCCCGCGCACGATCAGCGGGACTTCGATTTCGCCGAGGCGTTCGGGCTGCCGATCGTGGATGTCGTGTACCCGCGCCAGATTCTCGCGCTGCGCTTCTTCACGGCCAACGCGACGACGGAGGAACGTGAGAGCGAACTCTGGCGGACACGACTGGCCGACTTCATGGGCCTGATGACATCGGGCGATGCCCGGCCCGATGAGTTCGAGCGGATTCTCGGCGTCGTCCGCCAGCGCCGGCGCGAGGTGTCAACAAACGATCCGGCAGCAACACAGGAAAAGCAGAAGCCGGGCGGCGTGGGAACGAAGCGCGGCGTGACGCAGATGCTGTGGCACGAGTTCATCGATGATCTCGGGTTTAAGTCCTTCGATGCGCTCAAGGCGTGCATGGAGCGCGGCGGCTTCTATCATCACGAGGGCGGCGCGTTCGAGGGCGAGGGCTACGCGGTCAACTCCGATGTGATCGACAGTCTGCCGACCAAAACCGCCAAGGCGAAGATGATCGAGCACGTGCAGCGCGAGGGCATCGGCCGCGGCTGCGTGAACTTCAAGCTGCGCGACTGGCTGTTCTCGCGTCAGCGGTACTGGGGCGAGCCGTTCCCGGTGGTCTTCGATCAGGACGGCAACCATTACCCCGTCAGCGAGAAGGCGCTGCCCGTGCTGTTGCCCGAGTTGAGCGATTACAAGCCGGGCGAGTCGCAGGAGCCGAGGCCGCTGCTGGGCAACGCGTCGGACTGGATGCGCACCACGGCGCGCGACGCGGGCGTGCGCGAGGATGTCCTGGCGCCGAACACGAAGGTCGTGCGCGAGTTGAACACCATGCCGGGGTGGGCGGGCTCGTGCTGGTACTACCTGCGCTACATCGATCCGAAGAACCCGAAGAGGTTCGTCGGCACGGACGCCGAGCGATATTGGATGCAGGGTGGCGGGAACGGGGGGGGAGGAGGAGTTGATCTCTACATCGGCGGCAACGAGCACGCCGTGCTGCACCTGCTCTACGCGCGCT
>CALFMQ010000184.1 GCA_937879825.1 uncultured Phycisphaerales bacterium | reverse complement strand
GGTCCGTCGGTCGGTTGGGGGGTTGCTGCCGCTCGGTTCTGATGATGCGATGCTGGGCTTGATCGAGTCGGTTGGCGGGGGCGGGGGGTACCTGATTGGCGTGAGCGCGGCGCAGGTGCGCCCGTGGGCGGAGATGGTGGAGCGGGCCTCGGGGAAGAAGATTGATGCGCTGATGACGCGGCACATGGCGATGCTGGGGCTTGGGCTGCAGGACCGCGAGCGCGCGGATGTGCTGGAGATGGGCGACAGCGGCGGGTGGGGCGGCGGGGTTGTGCATCGATTTTCGCACGGTCTGGTGGAGCGCCTTGGCGAGCCGTGGGGCGATGGCGATGCGCTGGCGGACGGGTCGGTCGTGATCGGCGCAGCGCCGGCGGGCGTGCGGGCGCGTGTGATCGGCGCGGAGGAGCTGGCGGTCGGCGCGGCGCTGGCGGGGCGCGTCGCGGGGGGCTCGTTTGTGGCGCTGGACGCGGAGCCCGCGAGGGCGTGGGGGAAGTGGATGATGCCGATCGGCGCGCTGGCGGCGGCGGGGGCATTGTTTGTGGGCGGGGGCGTTTGGCACGAGGCGCGGCTCGAGCGCGCATCGCAGCGGCTGGACGCGCGGATCGCGCAGATCGGCGCCGAGGTCGAGGCGGTGAGCGGTGTTCGCGATGAGGCGCTGGCGACGATGGCGCTGATCGAGACGGCGCGGCGGGAAGCGGCGGCGTCGAGCGGGAAGATGCTCCCGGCGCTGGTGTCGGCGCTGGAGTCGGTGCCGGCGGGCGGGTTTGTGTACTCGGTCGAGATTTCGCGCGATCGGTTGTTGATGCGCGGCGAGGCGGGGCGCGCCGGCGACGTAGTGAGGGGGATCGAGAACAGCGTATCGTTCGAGGGCGCGAAGTTGATCAGCCCGGTGACGACATCGCGCGTGAGCGGGGGTGAGGTCTTTGATGTGGCTGCGGACCGGACGAAGTCCGGGGGTGGACGATGAGCGGCGACACACGGAAGCAGGTGTTGATTGCGCTGACGCTCGTGCTGGTGGTGGCTGTGGCTGCGGACCGGTTCGGGCTGATCGATCGGATGGGCGGTTCGGGGAGCGCGACGGGCGAGTCGCTGGAGGCGAAGGCGGCGCTGGTCGCGAGCCAGGAGGCGCTGGTCGCGCAGCGCGGCGCGTGGGAGCGGGCGCGGGAGGAAGCCAACCATGCGCTTGATGACCTCGGCGATCGGGTGATTCGCGGGAAGACGGTGCAGATCGCGGAGGACGAACTGAAGAAGCTGGCGTCGCGCGAGATGACGAACATTGGTTTAGCGATCGCGGGTTCGGACAGCGCGACGCCGGGGGCGGCGGTGGAGCGGGGCGTGCGGCGGGTGGGTGTGGTGCTGTCGTTGGTGACGGATGATCCGGCGAAGGTGACGCAGCTCGTGGATCGGCTCGAGAACCTGAGCGACGCTGTGACGAGTGTCGAGCGGGTGAAGATTGTGGGGCCGGGGTCTGTTCCTTCGAAGGGGAGCGTGGAGGCGACGATCACGCTGATGGGATTGGCGATGATTGACGGGAACCAGGGGGGCGAGGCGTGAGCATGAGAATCAACGGCAAGCGGATGCGGCGTGCGGGCGGCGCGGGCGCGGAGTCGTGGGTGGCGCGGATCGGCGTCGGCGCGATGGTTGTGGGAGCGGCGTGGGCGGGGTGGAACGGTGTGCGCCCGATTCCGGGCGGGGGTGAGGGCGAGGCGGCTGCGCCCGGCGCGGTGGGGCGGTTCGTCGTTGCCGATACGGATGTCGAGGCGCGCGGCGCGATGCTGGCGCGGATCGGCGGGGACAATCTGTTCGCTGCGGACCGGGTGTCGTGGATGAACCGGCGCCCGGTCGGGCCGAATGCGGATGAGACCGAAGGGGGCGGGGACGATGAAGCGGTTGGTGTGAAGCCGCCGGTTGAGCCGGAGCGGACGACGCGGGTGGGTGTGATTCAGATCACGCCCGAGGGGAAGTTGTCGAGCGATGTGAAGAAGGCGCGGGAGGAGTTGTTCCTGAGAGGTATCCGCTCGACGCTTGACGGATCGGTCGCGGCGATGATCGCGATGAACTCATATGAGAACGCGAAGCACGCGAAGGTGTTCCGCGTGGGCGACGAGTTTGTGGACTCGAAGTACGCCAAGGCGAAGTGGCGCGTTGAGGCGGTGGACGCGGCGCAGAAGGTTGTGGTTCTGAGCCGATCGGGCGAGACGGTGGCGCTGCCGCTGTATGACCAGAGCGATGACGCGCGGGCGCGGCTCGTGGCGTCGGGGGTGCGGGTCGGGCAATCGCAGACGAGCGCGACGATGGTGCCGCGGGTCGAACGGCAGAGCGTGGAGGAGATCGCTGCGGCGCTGCGCGCGGCGGGGGTGAGCGATGCGGAGATCGCGGGTCTGCTCGCGCGGATGCGGAGCGATGAGGTGCTGAGCGCGCCGGTGAAGGCGGGGACAGAGGGCGGTGACCCGATGGGGCTCGATGTGACGCCTGGCCACAAGGCACCGGCGGCGGAAGCGCCGGAGGGGATCGACGACATCTTCAAGATTCTGTTCTCGGGTGGTGCGCCGCCGATGGACACGAACCTGCCGACGTTCGAAGAGGACGAGGACGAGGATGAGGGTGGGGGCGAGCCGGAGCCGGAGCCGGAGTGAAGGAAGACCCTCCCCTGCCCCTCCTGCGTGCGGGGGTGTGTTGAGTCACTTGTTCAAGTTCGCGGTTGGTGGCGTCTAGATGCGACACGGGGCACTCGCTTGCGCTTCGTGCTCGCAGAGATGCTCCCCGGCTTGCGCCGGGGGCTCGCATCAACGCAACTGGATATTCGAGGTCAGACGCCGGCTTCGGTGACGCGGAGGACTTCTTCGATGGTGGTGAGGCCGTCGGAGACCTTCTTGAGGCCGTCCTCGCGGAGCGTGACCATGCCTCGTTCGCGGCAGAGCCGGCGGAACTCGGTGACGTTGGGGTTGCGCGCGATCATGTCGCGGAGGTGGTCGGTGACGACGAGCATCTCGTAGATGCCGACGCGTCCCTGATAGCCGGTGTTGCGGCACTTGTCGCACCCGGCGCCCTCGAAGAGCGCGTTGGCGGGGAGGCCCTGGAGTTCGAGGAACTCGAGCATCTCCTCGGTTGGCGTGGACTGCGTGCGGCAGTTGGGGCAGATTCGGCGGACGAGCCGCTGGGCGAGCACCGCGTTGACGGCGGCGCCGATGAGGAAGGGCTCGAGGCCGATGTTGACGAGTCGGGTGATGGCGCTGGGCGCGTCGTTGGTGTGGAGGGTTGAAAGGACGAGGTGACCCGTGAGCGCGGCCTGGACGGCGGTGTGCGCGGTTTCCTGGTCGCGGATTTCGCCGACCATGATGATGTCGGGGTCCTGACGCAGGAGGGACTTGAGCGCCCGCGCGAAGGTCATGCCGATCTTCTCGTGGGTCTGGGTCTGTGTGATGCCGTCGAGGTGGTATTCGATGGGGTCTTCGACGGTGGAGACGTTGAGTGTGTTCTTGTCCATCTGGCGGAGCGATGCGTAGAGCGTGGTCGTCTTACCCGAGCCGGTGGGGCCGGTGACGAGGACGATGCCGTGGGGCTCTTCGACCTGCTTCTTCCAGATGGTGAGCGTGTCTTCGTCGAACCCGAGGTCGTCGAGTGAGACATTGATGGACTTGGTGTCGAGGATACGCATGACGACCTTCTCGCCGCCCGCGCAGGGGAGCGTGGACATACGGAGGTCGAGTTTGCGGTTCTGCACGACGCAGCGGATGCGGCCGTCCTGCGGTACGCGGCGCTCGGAGATGTCGAGGTTGGCCATGATCTTGAGTCGGGAGATGATGGCGGGCGCCATCTTGACGGGCGGGTTCATCATCTCGAAGAGGATGCCGTCGATGCGGAACCG
This sequence comes from uncultured Phycisphaerales bacterium, assembly GCA_937879825.1. GTDB lineage: Bacteria > Planctomycetota > Phycisphaerae > Phycisphaerales > UBA1924 > JACKHC01. The sequence continues at coordinate 117 of CALFMQ010000184.1, read as the reverse complement.
GACCTTCATGGCCTTGTCGCCCGGCTCGATGTGGATGTCGGAGGCGCCTTCCTTGACGGCGTTCTGGATGATGTAGTTGACGTAGCGGATGACCGGGCTCTCGCCGGCCTCGCGTTC
>CALFMQ010000183.1 GCA_937879825.1 uncultured Phycisphaerales bacterium | reverse complement strand
CATGCGCTCCTGCACGGTGCGGCGCAGCTTGAGGAAACCCTTGCGCATCTCCTCGGTCGCCAGCTCGTCCAGCGTGCGCAGACGACGATTGCCAAGGTGATCGATGTCGTCCACCTGCGCGATCGGACGCCCCGTCTTCGGGTCCGGACGCTTCGAACGCAGGTCCAGGATGTATTGAATCACGCGGAGGAAATCCTCGGCGTTGATGAACATCTGGTCTTCGGGCACATTCAGATCGAACTTCCGGTTGATGCGGAAGCGACCGACCTTGCCCAAGCGGTACCGGTTCTCGTCGCGGAACTTCTCCGCGAACAACTGCTTCGCCTTGTCGACCTGCGGCGGGTTGCCCGGACGCAGGCGCGTGTAGATCTTCAGCATCGCCGCTTCGTGCTCGGTCTCCGCCCACTCGGCGAACTGCTCGAGCTTGTCCTCGGCGATCGTATTGAGAATCAGCGGGTCCGACGGGTTCTGAATCACCCGGACCTGCTTCAGGTTTGATTTCAGAATCGCCTCGAGCGAGTCGCCGATCTGGCAGCCCACGTGCACCAGTTCCTCGCCGCTCTCGGTGTCGATGATCGACTCGGCGGCCCAGTGCTCCGGGCGGACCTTGTCCACCGACATCTGCTTGATCTCGTAGAACAGCGAGAGAATCGCCGCCGTCGACGAAACTTCCTCGGCAAGACAACGCAGGAAGGTCGTCGCGCTGAGTTTCGTCGACTGATCGATGCGCATCGCCAGCACATCTTTCTTCGTCACCTCGAGCTCGATCCACGAACCACGCTCGGGGATTACGCGCGCCGAGTGCAACGGGCGGTCCGCTTCCGACGACACGATCGAGAAGTCAACGCCGGGAGAGCGGTGCAACTGCGAAACGATCACGCGCTCCGCACCATTCACCACAAACTCACCGCCGCCCATCATGATCGGAATCTCGCCGAGGTAAATCTCTTCCTCGGGCAGGTCCGGATGGTTCTGGCGATTCAGGCGCAGGCAGACACGGAACGGCATGCCGTAGGTGAGCCGCAACTCGCGGCACTCATCGGGCGTGTACCGTGGCTCCTCAAGCGTGTAATACTGGTACTCAAGCGACATCGTCCCGTCGTATGACTCGATCGGGAAGATCTCGCGCAAGAGCGACTCCAGCCCAATCTGAGTGTTTCGCGCCTGGGGCGAATGCTCAAACTGAAGGAAACGCTCGTACGCGTCGCTTTGAACCACCGTCAGATTGGGGACGGGCATGCCGTCGCCACGCTTGGAAAAATCGCGCACTCGGGTCGGAACCATCGATTTCCTCGCGATACCGTGCAGATCGTGATGTCGGGACCCGCGCAGCAGAACCGCCGCCTCACGCATCCGCACGGGTGTTATTGGTCAGAGTAAAATCCGGAACTGGGGGCAACTACGGGCGAAGTCAAGTCTTTCAGTATAGGACGACTGCAAAATTCATGCAAGGACCGTTCGGGACCACACCCTCGGGTCTTTCGACGCACGCCCCCGCCCTTCCATCCGCATTCGGCCGAAGAAACGCGGGGGCGCCCCGGCAAACCCGGGACGCCCCGACGCGCAATCTACTGATATGAAACGACTTACTTGAGGGCGACCTTCGCGCCGACTTCCTCGAACTTCGCCTTGAGGGCCTCGGCGTCCTCCTTGGACAGGCCTTCCTTGACGGCCTTCGGGGGATTGTCGACCAGGTCCTTGGCTTCCTTCAGGCCCAAGCCGGTCGCGTCGCGCACGACCTTGATGACCTGAATCTTCTTGTCGCCGGCACCCTCGAGAACGACATCGAACGAGGTCTTCTCCTCGGCCGCCGCACCGCCGCCATCGCCGCCGCCGCCGCCGGCCATGACGACCGCGCCGCCCGCCGCGGGCTCGATGCCGTAGGTGTCCTTCATGTAGTCACCCAGGTCGACCGCTTCCTTGAGGGTCAGACCGGCGATCTCGTCGCCGAGTTTCTTGATCTTGTCGCTGAACGTCTTGGCTTCTGTCTCGGACATTGCTGTATTCCCATCAATCTACGCCCGCATCGGGCTTGTGCATCGCTCCGAGAGGGGCCGACCGCTCGGCCTTTAACCCCAGAAGGGGCCAGTCAGAGTCGAATGGTGTCTCGTAAACAACTCCCCCCGCCCGCTCAACCAACCTTGGCGATCGTCTCGCCCTTTTCGAGTTTCTCTTCCACGCTCTTGATGACGCTCATCACTTTCGAGCCGGGGCCCTTCACCGCGCCCACGAGCTTCCGCGCCGGGCTGAGGATCAGGGTCACCGTCTGGGCCAGCGCCTCCTCGCGGGTCGGCAGCTTGCTCAGACGCTCGACGCCCGCCTTGCCGCTGAACAACTCGCCATCGATGACGGCGCCCTTGAGCTCGAGCTGCTCGAGCTTCTTGGCCCACTCCATCACCTCGCGCGCCACATCGACGACCGACTCGGCGCCGTACGCCAGCGCGCTGGGGCCCTGAAGCAGCGGGATCAGGTTTTCCAGCGGACCATCCTTGAGCGAGTTCTTCGCCAGGTTGTTCCGGATCACCGTCACCTTGATGTCTTTCTTGGCCAGTTCGTTACGGAACCTGTTGTTGTCCAGCGCGGGCACGCCACGCACCGAGATCAACAGCGCATCCTCCACACCATCCAGCCGGTCGGTGTAGTCGCGCATCAGCAGTTTCTTGACAACCTTACTCATGGCTTCTGCTCCTGCCGCTCACGCGGCGATGCGACTCACGCCGGGACGGCGGCCTGAGGAATCTTCACGAGAACGCTCGGCGTCATGGTGCCGCTGATCGCGATCTTCTTGATGAAATGACCCTTCACCGACGAAGGACGCTTCGTCGACATCATGTTGATGAAGTGCTCGAGGTTGGATGTCAGGTCCGCCTCGGAGAAGCTCATCTTCCCGATCGGCGCCTGCACATTGCCGCCCTTGTCGTTGCGGTACTCGACCTTACCCGCCGAGTACTCCTCGACCGCCTGGGCGACATCCTTCGTCACCGTGCCCGCCTTGGGCGACGGCATCAGGCCCTTCGGACCGAGCACGCGCCCCAGCGTCGAGATCACGCGCATCATGTCCGGGCTCGCGACCGCGACATCGAACTCAAACCAGCCGCCGTTGATCTCCTGCACGAGCTCCTCGCCGCCCGCCTTGATCGCGCCGGCAGCGAGCGCCGCCTTCACATCGCCGGGCTGGCAGAACGCGATCACGCGCTTCTTCTTGCCGATGCCCGCGGGCAACGCGACCGAGCCGCGAATCGCCTGATCGGCATGCTTCGGGTCGATACCGAGGTGGAACACGACCTCAACGGTCTGGTCAAACTTCGGCGCCTTGTACCCCTTGAGCGCCTTGATCGCGTCACCGGGGTCCATCGCATCATTCGGACGCTTGCGCAGATTCTCGCGATGGCGCTTGTGGAAACGGGCCAGCGGATCCTTCTTCACCTTTGCCATCGGATCAGCCCTCCACCACGATGCCCATCGAACGGGCCGTGCCTTCGATCATCCGCATCGCCGTCTCAACACTCGCAGCGTTCAGGTCGGCCATCTTCTCCTGCGCGATCTCACGGACCTGCTTGGAGGTGACCTTCCCGACCTTGTTCGCCTGCGGCACGCCCGAACCCTTCTCGATCCCCGCCGCGATCTTCAAGAGCGAAGACGCCGGCGACGACTTGATCTCGAAGTCGAACGAGCGATCCGAATACACATTGATCACGCAACCGACGACCTTGCCCTTGAGCTGAGCCGTCGCAGCGTTGAACTGCTGGATGAACTGACCGGGGTTGACACCATTACCACCCAGCGCGGGGCCGAGGGGTGGTCCGGGGGTCGCCGTGCCGCCCGGCGCCATCACCTTGAACGATTTGACAAGTTCTTTCTTGGCCATGTGGTCTCCACCTCCCACCGGCCCGGGTCTCGACAAAGACCCTCTGCTCCGTCCGGCCAAGGCGCGGGGCGGGCTGCGGTGGTGCTTACGGTTCTGGGTTTTTCGCGTCGCCACCAAAAAAGACGCGGGGTGGAAGTGTACCGCCCCGCGGAAGAACTGCAAGTTGCCCCCCCGGCCACCCGGCTCAGGCATCCCCGTCCGAGGGCACCTCGATCCCGAGTTCACCCGCCAGCCGGAGGATCGCCGCCGACCGGTCGCCGCCCTCCAGCCCCTGCAAGACCGCCAGCCCGGCCGCGTCGCGCTCGCCGCGCATCACTTGGATAACCCCCAGCACAAACCAGGAGTCGCCCGAACTGTCAGCGGATGCCTTGCCCGCCAAGCGGTCCGCAACCGATGCCAGAACCTCATCCAGGCCTTCCACCTGCTCCGCCACCGCCAGATCCGCCCCGCTCTCAACCGCCCGGCGCAAACTCCAAGCCGCCGCCGAGTCCCGGCCCTCCAGCGCGTTGGCCAGCCCGTACCCGACCTTCAACTCGTTCGAGTCGGGGTCTCGCTGCGTAAGCGAGGCAAAGGCCGACCGCGCGTCGGAGTAGTCGCCCGACGCGATCATTCCCCAGGCCTGCTCCGTCGTCGCAGCACCGACCGATGGGCGCGTCCCGATCGTGACCGTCTGAGGCCGATCCGCCTTCGTGACGCCCTGCTGCAACTGACGCTGCTGCTGCCCGAGGTCAACGGTCGTCCATTGCGTCCCGCGTTCCAGCTGCGCCACCGGCGCCGGAGACGGCTGCGCCGGCCCCGGGTTGTACGACGGATACGCCTGCTCCGCCTGCCCCACCGGTGTCGCCAGGTCCTGCTGCCACACGCGATATGTAGCGGTCCCCGCAGGGGGCGTCGGGTAGGTGTATGTGTTGTACGAATAGTTGTTGTAGTAGGTGTTCACACGCGGCGTGTCGTAGCACTCGTACCGATACGTCGGCGTGTACGCGCGGTACTGATACCTCGGGTACGAATACGAGTAATAAGTCGGCGCACAACTGTTCGAATACCCCGAGTAATACGACCCGCGGTACTTCGAATAGCCGCCCGTGCCGATGTGAAGGCTGATGCCGACGCGCGAACGCGAAGAATGGCGGTCGTACGAGTGCGACCGGCTCGGATAGCTCGGCCTGCAGTCGTTCCGCGGCTTGTGCCCCGCCTCGACCGGCTGCGCCGGAATCACCACCGCCAGCGCTGCGCCGCACGCCACCACCATCGCCAATACCGACATCCCGCCGCGTCGAGTCTTCATGTCGTCCTCCGCCGTCGGTGCCTCCGACGAGTATGCCCGCGCTTTGCAGCCGCGCGAGCCGCTTTCCCGATATTCACCCCCATGCCCCACGCCCGTCACGCGCTCTTTCTCTGCGTGCTCACGCTGCTCTGCGTGGGGGTGCTGGCGGTCAACTCCGCCACCATGTCTGTCTCCGACGGCCCCGGCGTGACACTCCAGTCCATCATTTTCTCCCGATCCTCCGCCTACATGGCCCTGGCCGTCTGCGCCATGCTCATCGCCTCCCGCCTTCCGATGAGGCGAGTTGCAGAAGTCCTCGTCGCCCGCCCCTGGATCGGCCTCATCATCCCCGCGCTGCTCGTCATGCTGTTCCTGCCCTACATCCCGGGTATCGCACACGTGGTCAACGGCAGCGCCCGCTGGATCCGTGTCCCCGGCACCTCGTTCACGTTCCAGCCATCCGAGTTCGCCAAGTGGGGCGTGCCGCTGGTCCTCGCGTGGCACGGCGCCCGACGCGCCGCCGTCATGCACCGCTTCAAGGACGGCCTCCTGCCCGGCCTCATCATCATCGCGCTCATCGCCGGGCTCGTCACCAAGGAAGACCTCGGCACGGGACTCCTCATCGCCGCGTCCGCGACGGTCGTGCTCATCGCCTCCGGCGCCCGCGTCGCGCACTTCGCATGGATGATCCCCGTCGGGCTCGTCGGAGTCGTCGGCGCGATCATCACATCCCCCTATCGCGTCAGGCGCGTCGTCACCTTCATCGATCCATACGCCGATCCCGACGGCGCCGGGTACCACGTCATCCAATCACTGGTCGCCATCGCCAATGGCAACGGCTACGGCCGCGGGCTCGGATTCGGGCTCCAGAAGTTCGGCTATCTCCCCGAAGACGAGACCGACTTCATCTTCGCCATCATCTGCGAAGAAATGGGGATCGTCGGTGCGCTCACCGTCATGCTCCTCTACCTGGGCGTCATCTTCGCCGGATGGTCCATCGCGCGGCGCCAGGAGTCGCTCCTGCTCAAACTCTTCGCGATCGGTGTCCTCGCCACGTTCGCGATGCAGGCCGTCATGAATCTCATGGTCGTCACCGGGCTCGCCCCCACCAAGGGAATCGCCCTCCCCCTGCTCTCCTCCGGGGGAACAGGATGGGTCCTCACCTGTGCCTCGCTGGGAGTCCTCATGGCCATGGACCGCATCGAGTGCCCGCAGACCGAGCCGGCAGCCGCGCCGACCACCGCCTACGCCGTCGCGTCATGACGGGCGATCAGGCACCACTCCGTGTCCTCTTCGCCGGCGGCGGCACCGGCGGGCACATCCACCCCAACCTTGCCATCCTCGAGCGACTCCTCGCACTCCGACCCGACACCGAGGCCCGCCTCATCCTCTCCAACCGCCCCATCGACGCGCGCGTCATGGAGTCTGAGTCGGTCCCGTGGACCGCATCCGCGGCAGCGCCGCTCTCGCTCCGCCTGCGGGGCATCTGGCGCTTCATCCGCTCCTGGGGCCCGAGTCTCCGCGCCGCACGCGCGCTCATCCGCGAATTCAGGCCCGC
>CALFMQ010000182.1 GCA_937879825.1 uncultured Phycisphaerales bacterium | reverse complement strand
GAAGATCGTCAAGGAATGCACGCTGCCTCTCACGGGCAAGCGCTGCATCGACATGGTGATCACGGAGCTGTGCGTTCTGGAGATGGACAAGGCCAAGCGCCGGTTCCGGTTGACGGAGGTCGCGCCGGGGGTGACGAAGGAGGAAGTGATCGAGAAGACGGGCGCGGAGATTCTGACGGACCGCGAGCCGAAGGTGATGGATGTGTGATTGTCGATCGCGTCACTTCATCGAACGAATCCAATCCTCGATCTGCTCGGTGAGAACTTCCAGCGGCACGGCGCCGTTCTTGAGGATGGCGTCGTTGAAGCCGCGGAGATCGAACTTGTCGCCCAGGACCTCCTCGGCGTGGGCGCGCAGTTCGCGGATGTGGAGTTCGCCCATCTTGTAGCCCGTCGCCTGTCCCGGCCAGCCGATATAGCGGTCGACCTCGCGCTCGATGTTGGTCTGTGAGAGGCCGGAGTTGGCGAGCATGTAGTCGATCGCTTGTTGGCGCGACCACCCCTTGGCGTGGATGCCGGTGTCGACGACGAGGCGCATCGCGCGCCACATCTCATAACTGAGCCGCCCGAAGTCGTCGTAGGGGTCCTCGTAGAAGCCGCGTTCGCCGTCGCCCATTTCGAGACCTAATCGCTCGGCGTAGAGCGCCCATCCTTCGACAAAGCCGGTGTACCCGAGCGTGGTGCGCCACTCGTGCAGCCCCTGTTCTTCGAGTTCCTGTGCCAATGCGATCTGGTGATGGTGGCCCGGCACCGCTTCGTGGAGCGTCAGCGCGATCATCTCGTACTTGGGGCGCTGGTCGAGGGCGTATGTGTTGGCGACGAAGAAGCCCGCGACGCCGTTGTCGGGCGAGCCGGGGTAGTAGTAGGCGGTGGGCGCCTCGGCGGACATGAACGCGGGCATCTCGCGCACGCCGTAGGGGAGGCGCGGGAGGTGGTGGAACAGGCGCGGCATCTCGCCGTCGACGCGCTTGGCAATGTTCCGGTAAGCGGCGAGGAGGTCCTCGGGGTTCGTGAAATAGAATCGCGGATCGGTGCGGAGGTACTCGGTGAAGGCGCGGAAGAGATCGTCACCGGAGAGGTCGTCTTTGTGGGGGTAGTCGGATCGCGCGATCACATCAAACATCTCGGCGCGGATGCGCGCGACCTCTCGCAGCCCGATCTGATGGACCTGGTCGGCGGTGACATCGAGCGTGGTGTGGCCCTTGAGCGCAAAGTCGTAGTACGCCTTCCCGTCCGGCTCGTCGAACACGCCCACCGAGTCGCGGCAGGCGGGGATGTACTCGTCGCGCACGAACTCGCCCAGTCGCTCGAACGCGGGGGCGACATCGCGCTGGATGACGGTCGCGGCGGCGAGGGCGAGCTCGCCCTCCTGTCCCTCGAAGGGTTTGTAGAGCGCGTGGACGCGCGGGTCGGCGCCGCCGAGCAGCGCCTGACGGAAGCACTGGGCGGGCACGCCTTCCATCGTCACCTTGGGCGGGACGCGTCCCGACTCGATGCCGGCGCGCATGTTGGCGATGACCTGATCGATGTAGGCGGGCATCCGGCGGAGGCGCTCGAGGTAGGCGCGCTGCTGTTGCTCGCCCGCGATGGGCAGGTTGTCCGGGAGCTGCGGGAGACTGGTCTGGGGGCCGTGGAGCCGGGTGACGGGGAACTGCCAGCGTTCGAACCGGGCGCCCTCGATGTCGCGCGTGAGTTCCCACTCCAGCAGGCCCGCATCGACTCGGCGCATGGGCGAGAGCTCGTCGCGCGGGATGGCGCGGAGGAGCTCGAGTCGTTGGCGCGTCTCGGCGAGCTGCTGGTTGCGCGCGGACTCGGAGAGGTCGGGGAGCAGGTTGTCGAACTCGCGCCTGCCCCGTTCGGAGGCGCCGAGGGGATCGGCGCGGAGGCCGGCGTCGAACTGAGCGTCGAGGAGCGCGGCCAGGCGGTCGTCGGCCGATTGTGCGCGAGCGGTCGCGGACGCGAGCATGAGCAGCGCGAGCGGGAGCGTCAGAACGGCGAGGAAGGTTTGTGCGTTGGACATGCCCGGAGGATAACCCGTTCCGGTCGTTGGGAGCGGCATCTATTTGAGAGTGTCAAGCGTGGGGGGGGAGTGTCCGATATGTTCGTTTGCGAGGTATTCCTTCCTGTGCGACCTGCGGGGCAGACTCCATGACTCGATTTGACTTGTGCGTGATTGGTTCGGGCCCGGCGGGCCAGAAGGCCGCGGTCCAGGCCGCCAAACTCGGCAAGACCGTGTGCATGGTGGAGCGGCGCGAGGTGGTCGGGGGCGTGGCGATCAACACCGGGACGATTCCCTCCAAGTCACTCCGCGAGGCGGTGGTGCATCTGACCGGTCTCGAGCATAAGGGGCTGTACGGGACCTCCTACCAGGTGAAGCAGAACATCACGGTGGAGGACCTGACGACATGGTGCCAGTCGGTCATCAAGCACGAGATCGATGTGACGCGCCACCAGCTCCTGCGCAACGAGATCGATATCCGCAACGGCACCGCGCGGTTCGCGGGCGACCACACCATCGAGATCGTGCACGGCGACGAGGTGGACGCGATCGAGGCGGAGCACACCCTGATCGCCACGGGGACGATGCCCGCACGCCCGAGGAACATCGAGTTCGATCGGTCGAACATCCTGGATGCCGACGGGATTCTGAATCTGGCGCGCCTGCCGCGGACGCTGATCGTGATCGGCGGCGGGGTGATCGGCACCGAGTACGCCTCGATGATGCAGCAACTGGGCGTTAAGACGACGCTCATCGAGGGGCGCGACAAGCTGCTCGAGTTCCTCGACCCGGAGATCACCGAGGCGCTGCAGTACCACCTTCGCCAGTCGGGCATGACGCTCCGTCTCGGGGAGAAGGCGACGCGTGTGCAGAAGATCGATGCGCCGCCCGGCACCCGCAGCAACGACGGCGTGCTCGTCGAGGTGACGCTGGAGTCGGGCAAAACGCTGCGCGGCGACTGCCTGCTTTATTGCATCGGGCGACAGGGATCGACATCGGAGCTGCAACTGGACAAGGTCGGGCTGGCCGCGGACGACCGCGGGCGGATCAAAGTCAACGAGAACTACCAGACCGCCATACCCCATATTTATGCTGCGGGTGATGTGATCGGGTTCCCCGCGCTGGCCTCGACCTCGATGGAGCAGGGTCGGCGTGCGGCTTGCCATATGTTCGGATTGCGGTGCGACTCGATGCCGCATCTGTTCCCTTACGGCATCTACGCGATTCCGGAGATGTCGATGGTGGGCTGGACGGAGACGCAGCTGACCGAGCAGGACATCCCCTTCGAGTCGGGCATCGCCAACTACCGGGAGATCGCGCGTGGGCAGTTGCTCGGCGACGAGATCGGCATGCTCAAGCTGCTCGTGCATCAGGACTCGCGCCACATCCTGGGCGTTCATTGCCTCGGGTCGGGGGCGACGGAACTGGTCCACATCGGGCAGGCGGTCATGGCGCTGAACGGGACGGTGGACTACTTCGTCAATACCGTGTTCAACTACCCGACCCTGGCCGAGTGTTACAAGGTGGCGGCCCTGAACGCGGTCAATAAACTCACGCACCGGTGAATCCGACGGGTGGCGCGTCGGCGTACAATCCGGTCGAGGGCCCGTGTCGTGGGGCCGCGAAGACGTACTCCCGAGCGACGGGGCGCTGACGCTGAGACTTGCGAGCAACCAACCCGATATCGGCACGATCGAACTGGGTGAGCGGCCCATCCGGGTCGGGCGTCACCCCGACAACGACGTCTGCATCACGGACGGAGTCGCGTCGCGGCATCATTGCGTGATCGAGCCGGCGGACGGCGGGACCTACATCCTCAAGGACCTCGGGTCGCGCAACGGGACCAAGGTGAACGGGCGGCGGGTCGAGGTGGTGCTGCTCTCGGACGGCGACATCGTCTCCATCGGGAAGTTCGCGATGCACGTCGAGTTCGACAAGCCCATGTTCGAGACTCATTCGGCGCCGGCTCCAACTTTTGAGCGCGAGCCCGAGCCGGCATCTGAGTCGGCGGTTTTTCTGGATGATGAGCCGGTCGAGGGGCTGGGCTCGTTCGCGGGTGTCCACAACACGGTGCAATCGCCCAACGCGATGCGCCGCGCTTCGGGGAAGGACCGCGGCAAGCGGGTGAAGCCGGGCAAGGAATGGATCGCGGAACTGAGTTCCATCGCCGAGGGGCTGCCCGACACGACGCCCATGGATACGAAGATCGTGCTGCTCGACGCCGACGGCAAGCCGAGCAACGCGCTGGAGTCGTCGGCAGACGGGGCCGTGGCGACGCGGCTCTTGCTCATCATCGCGGCGCGGTCGCGCGCGACGGACATCCATGTCGAGCCCAAGGACGACAATATCCAGGTGCGCATGCGCGTCGACGGGCAGATGATCTCGGTGACGGACCTGCCGACGCAGGTCGGCGATCTGTTCGTGGGGCTGATCCGCACGGCGTGCCTGATGGCGCAGGCGGGGCGTGACGCCATCCAGGACGGGCACTTCGCGGTGAAATGGTCGGACCGGCGCGTGGACTTCCGCGCGAGCATCACGCCGACGGTGCGCGGGCAGAAGCTCGTGGTGCGCGTGCTCGATGCGCGGATCGCGCCGCAGCGGCTGTCTGAGATGGGCATGCCTCCCTACATGGAGGAGGCGGTCCGCAAGTTGTGCCAGCAGGACACGGGTTTCATTCTCGCTGCGGGGCCCACGGGTTCGGGCAAGACGACAACGCTCTACAACGCGATGCGCGAGATCGACCGCGAGCGACGGAACGTAGTGACGATCGAGGACCCGGTGGAGTACCACATCGAGGGTGTCACGCAGATCCCCGTGGGGCGCGACACGCGCTTCGCGGAACTCCTGCGTTCGATTCTTCGCCAGGACCCGGACGTGATTCTCGTGGGCGAGATCCGCGACGAGGAGACCGCGCGGACCGCGATGCAGGCGTCGATGACGGGGCATGTGGTCTTCTCGACGATCCACGCCAAGGACTCGATCGGCGCGGTGTTCCGCCTGCTCGACCTGGGTGTCGAGCCGTACCTGGTTGCCAACGCGATGAACCTCGTGATCGCGCAGCGCCTGGTGCGTTCGTTGTGCGACTCGTGCAAGCGTGCGGTGGCGGTGACGCCCGGGCAGGCGACCCGATGCGGGAAGTACATGGAAGGCAAGCACCAGACGTTCGTGCCCACCGGTTGCGGGCGCTGCCTGCGGACGGGGTTCGTGGGGCGGCGTGCGATCTTCGAGATGCTGCTCTTCGATGATGAGCTGCGGGACTGTGTGCTCCACAACCCCACGATCCAGAAGATGAAGAAGGTGATCGAGCAGGGGGTGTTCCGCACGCTCCAGCAATCGGGGTGGGTGCTGGCGGGCCAGGGCCTCACCTCGCTCGATGAGGTCGACAAAGTCGCCGGCTGGGCATGAGCAACCGACACACCGGCACGACCCGCGATCTCATCGTCGTGTTCGGCGATCAGTTATCGCACGATTCGCCCCTGATCGCCGATGCGGATGCCGGTCGGGACACCATCGCGATGATGGAGGTCGCGGAAGAGTCGACGCACGTCGCGAGCCACATCCAGAGGACGGTGTTGTTTCTCTCGGCGATGCGTCACTTCGCGGAGGAGTTGACAACGCGTGGGCTCAGGGTCGAATACGCCAGACTGACCGACCAGCGCAATACGGGCACGCTGACGGGCGAACTCGCCCGCATTGTCGAACGCGTCAGGCCCCGGCGCATCCGGTGCACGCTCCCGGGCGAATGGCGGGTGCTCCAAATGGCGCAGTCATGGGAGCGCGAGTTCGGCATCGAGGTCGATATTGTCGAGGATCATCATTTCCTCACGACGCGCGAGCAGTTCTCGAGTTGGGCGAGCGGGCGCAAATCGCTGGTCATGGAGTACTTCTACCGCGAGCAGCGCAAGCGCCTCGGCGTGCTTGTCGATGATGACGGTGCGCCCGTGGGCGGGGAGTGGAACTTCGACAAGGAAAACCGCGAGTCGTTCGGGAGGGAAGGCCCGCCGATGATCGCGTCGCCGGTGTCATTCAACCCGGATGACATCACGCGGCGAGTCATTGAGGAAGTTCAACAGTGTCTGCCCGGAGCGCCGGGTTCGGTCGAGTCTTTCGGGTGGGCGGTCACAAGGACGCAGGCCCGGCAAGCCCTCTCGGATTTCATTCGCAATCGCCTGCCGGGCTTCGGCCCCTTCGAAGACGCCATGTGGCAGGGGCAACCCACACTCTTTCACTCGCGCCTCGCGCCGGCGCTGAACCTCAAACTGCTCTCGCCCATGGAGTGTGTCGAGGCCGCGGTCGGGGCGTATGAGAGAGGTGACGCGCCGCTGCAATCAGTGGAGGGGTTCGTGCGTCAGATCATCGGTTGGCGGGAGTTCATCCGCGGGGTCTATTGGCACGAGGGGGCGTCGTACCGGGATCGCAACGCGCTGCTGTCCCGGGGCGAACTGCCCGAGATTTACTGGACGGCCGACACCGACATGAACTGCATGAAGCGGTGCATCGGTGAAGTTCTCGAGAACGCGTACGGTCATCACATCCAGCGGCTGATGGTCACCGGCAACTTCGCGCTTCTCGCGGGCGTGCATCCTCAACGGGTTTCCGACTGGTACCTCGCAATGTACGCGGACGCGGTCGATTGGGTCACGCTCCCCAACACCCTCGGGATGGTGATGCACGCCGACGGGGGTGTGGTCGGCACCAAGCCATACGCCGCCTCGGGACGCTACATCGACCGGATGAGCAACTACTGCAAGGAATGCCGATTCAAGCCGGGTGAGAGGACCGGCGACGACGCCTGCCCGTTCACGGTGCTCTACTGGGACTTCCTGGACCGGAACCGTTCACGACTGGAAGCCAACCACCGGATGCGGATGGTGCTGAAGAATGTTGACCGAATGGAAGCGGGCGAACTCGAGGCCATCCGCGGCCGAGCCCATGCCATCCGACGGGAGCTCGGCGTCGTCTCGTGACCAAGGAGCCAAAAAGGGAAACGCCTCGAACCGGTATTCCCGGGCCGAGGCGTGACTCCTCAGTGTGGCAGATTGTTGGGACGAACCCTAACCCAGGGCGACCGGGGTGCCGGTCGCTCCCAGAGACGAGCCGCTTGGCTCCAAAAGACCTCGTTTTGGGGTCTCTCGCTGTCGGGTCC
>CALFMQ010000181.1 GCA_937879825.1 uncultured Phycisphaerales bacterium | reverse complement strand
CTGACCTCCACCACGACGGACCCCGAGACCGGCGAGCCCGTGACCACCGTTACGCAGTCGCGCGCCTCGTCCATTCAGGATGTCCTCGATTACATCAACGATCAGGCGGCAACAGCCGGCGCGTCCATCACCGCGTCGATCAACGACGCCGGAACCGGAATCAAGATCACCGACACCTCGGGCGGGGGCGGCAATCTCCTCATCGTCAACGCCGCGGGCGGGCGGGCCGGCACCGATCTGGGGATCACCGCCGATGTCGCCGCCAACGAGGTCCAGGGCCAGCGCATCCTCGCCGGGCTCAACTCCACGCTCTCGGCCGGGTTGCTCGGCGGCGCGGGCTTCGTCGACACCGACTTCACCATCACCGACCGCGCCGGCAACAGCGCCACGGTCAATCTCGATGCCTCTTCGCTGACCGGTTCTGTCAACGACATCATCAACGACCTCAACGACAAACTCTCCGCCTCGGGCGTGCTCGCCACAATCAAGGTCAATAGCGCCGGCAACGGGCTGGCGATCACCGACACCTCGGGGGGAACGGGCAACCTGATTGTCGCGGGCGCCGGCGCGGCCGCGCTTAAACTCGACACCGCCGGCGTCGCATCCAACAACCACAACGGCGGCAACCTCCAGTCCGCGTGGCTCAGCCGCGCCACGCGTCTCTCCACCCTCAACTCGGGGCAGGGGCTCGGCACCGGGACCATCCGAATCACCGACGCCGCCGGCACGACAACCTCGCTCAATATCGGCTCAAGCATCAAGACGATCGACGACCTGATCGGGCTCATCAACGGCTCGCCCGTCAATGTGACCGCGTCCGTCAACGCCAACGGCGACGGCATCCAGATCGTGGACAACACGGGCATCACCTCGGGCACACTCAAACTCGAGGACGAGTCGGGGAATGTCTTCCGCCGCCTCGGCCTCTCGGGCAACTTCACGGATGACGGGTTCGGCACGATCGCCTCGGTCGGTTCTTTCGAGCGCGAGCTCACCTTCGACCCATCCGCAACACTCGATGAGATCGTCAACGCGATCAACGCACAAGGCGTCGGCGTCACGGCATCCATCATCAACGATGGCTCAGGCGTCACGCCCTATCGGGTCTCGCTCACCTCGGCCAACTCCGGCTCCAAGGGCAAGGTCATCATCGATACCCACGGATTCGATCTCGGGCTCTCCACCCTGGCCGAGGGACGCGACGCCGTCGCGTTCTACGGATCAGGCGACCCCGCGCACGCGATCGTCCTGACATCGTCTTCCAACACGCTAGACAACGTGATTCAGGGCGTCACCATCGATCTCAAGCGCGCCACCAACGAGCCTGTCGAAGTGACGGTGACGCGCAACACCGAAGCGATCGAGACCGATGTGGAGGCCTTCGTCGAGGCCTTCAATCGCGTGCTCACGACGATCTCCAAGTACGACAAGTACGACGCCGAGTCAGAGGTCCGTGGGGTGCTGCTGGGCGATAGCACCGTCAACAACATCCGCTCGCGCCTCCTCTCGGCCGTTCAGGGCCGCGGTGTCGGCGTCACCTCCGACTTCGAGTTCCTCTTCCAGGCCGGCATCAAGATCGGCTCGGGCGCCAAGCTCGAGTTCGACCGCGACAAGTTCCGCGAGGCGCTCGAGGCGGACCCCGAAGGCATCGAGCAACTCTTCGCCGCCAGCCGCCTCGCCCCCCGCAATCCCATTGAAATCGCGCCGGGTGTCACCGTCAACAACACCGGGCGGGACACATATACCGAACTCGGCGTGCCGGGGGTCATCGCCGATATGGTCAAGTCGTTCACCGACTCTGTCGACGGCCTGCTCACCACCAAGAGCAAGTCCATCGACTCGGCGATCGACCTCCAGGAAGGGCGAATCGATCAGTACGACGCCATCCTGGCTTCCAAGCGCGCCCGCCTCGAAGCGCAGTTCCTCGCGATGGAGAAGGCGATCGCCCAGCTGCAGACCCAGTCCAGCGCCCTGACAAACTTCGGGGGATAACAGACCACAACAGCGGATAAAACCCGCCGGGCCGCTCACGCCGCTCGCCGCAGGAGCCGATACCTCTCCCGATGGCCTTCGATGTCAACAACCCGTACTTCCGCACCAAGGTCATGACCGCCACGCCCGAGCAGCTGCGGATGCTCCTGCTCGAGGGCGCTCTCCAGTTCATGCGCGACGGCCGCGACGGCCTCGCCTCAAAGAACTACGAGAAGTCGTACGAGGGATTCTCGCAGGCCAAAGCGATCATCATGGAGTTGATCAACGCCCTGCGCCCCGAGGTCGATCCCGAACTCTGCAGCCGTCTGCAATCCCTCTATGTGTACATTTACCGCCTCCTCACCGAGGGCTCTTTCGAGAAGGATCTCAAGAAGATCGACGAGGCCATCGAGCTGATGGAATACGAGCGCGAGACCTGGGGGATGCTGATCGAGAAGATCGCCTCCGAGAAGAAGTCGGCCGGTGCCGCAAAGACGCGCGCCGCCGCCCCCTCGCCCGAGGGCAAGCCGAGCTCCACGGGCTCGTCCATCTCCATCAGCGCGTGAGCGCCGCAACCAGATTGTCGAAGACAAACGCGAGCGAAACGTTCGCCGCCGCGTGCCGCTGCGCATCATTCAAGGCGTCGATCGCGACGAGCGCCCGTGCCGGGTCGTCGAGCGAGCCGCGGAGCCGTTGACGCAGCCGATCCGCAATCAGATTGAACATGTGATCCGCGCCCGCGTGCGACGCCGACTCCTTGCTCGCGTTCGCGTGGCTCTTGACCCACGCTGCTGCCCAGTCGTCCACGGTTTTCGCCAGTGCCGCACCGTGACCGGGATCGAATCGCCCACGTTCGATGTCCGCGAGAATCGGGTCCACCATGTGCCGCCAGTCGGCGATGCCTGACGTCGCCGCGAGCACAGCGCGGCCGGGAGACCCACTCGCGTACCGCTTCACCCATCCCATCGCGTCGGGCGCGAGGCCGAGATCGGCGCGATGGAGCCATTGATCCATCGATGCGTCGTCGAGCGCATTGAAGGACACGATCTGGCATCGCGACCGGATCGTGGGCAGCAGCGCATCCACCGAAGTCGTCACCAGAATAATCACCGAGCCCTCCGGCGGCTCCTCCAGACACTTGAGCATCGCGTTCTGCGTCGGCGCGTTCGTGAGCGACCGATCCAGCAACTCCGCCTCATCGACGATAAATACTTTCGACGCGATCGATCCGGTCCGCATCGTGGGGGCCAGAGCGATCGGCTTGAGGAGGTGATCGAGTATCACCTCCTTGGCGATCGTCAGCTGCTTCCGCGAGCGCACACCC
>CALFMQ010000180.1 GCA_937879825.1 uncultured Phycisphaerales bacterium | reverse complement strand
CCGGCAACCTGGGCGATCCCCACGCGCTCCGCCCGTGCAACCCGAGCATCAATACATCCCGAGGCAACAGCCCCTTCGGATTCGCATCAACGACCGGCGGCTATGGTTCCCAGGGCACGTTCTACTTCCCCGGGGACTTTGACAAGGGCGACATCGCACGCAGTCTCTTCTACTCCGACACGCGCTGGTCATCGCTCGGATTGTCACTGGTGAACTCGACGCCGACAGGCAATCAGATGGGCAACCTCGACTCGCTCATCGCATGGAACTACCTCGATCCTCCCGACGCCTTTGAACGCCGGCGCAATCATGTGATCTGGGGTGCCGAGGGGAATCCGTTCCCGACGAACAACCGCAATGCCTACATCGATAACCCGGAACTTGTCTGGTCGATCTATGTCGATCAGATGAATGACGCGTCTCTCTACTTCGGCTCGTCACCGGCGACAGATTTCTCATCGTCCGTCACTATCGAAATGGCCGACTCGCTGGTCGGTGATCCCGCGCCGAGCACCGAAGCGGTTCTCAACAAGAATGGGCTCGATGGCACCTATTACGAGGTCATTCCCGGCCCTGGAGCACAATCCGCGCAGGCGGGCAAGTTCAACGCGTTCCCGATCTCCACGACCTCGCCCGATGCGGCGATGTTGAGTGTCGGATTCGACGCCTCTGCAACCGCGACATCCGGCGCCAAGTCCGTAACGATCATCATCGACAACCGAGATATCACCACCGGTGCCGGCCCAGGCATGGGCGCCAATGACGGCGATGACACGATCACTCTTGAGATGATGGTTCTTGATCACGCGAACGGATCGTTCGACTCGCCGTCCGACCTCGACACAATTTCGATTGATTTCGGAACGATCGCGCAGGGCTCCGGTACCGCGATGATCGCGTTTGATGTGTACAACCTGCCCGCGAATGATCCGGCGTTCGTTGCGGCGCTGGACATCGAGGCCGATGGCGTGTCGGGCGACTCTGATCGCCTCGACACAACTCTGGGGAGCATCACGATCCAGTCGCAGCAGTCATTTGTCGCCACGCTTGACGACTCGGTATCGGGTGCCTTCAGCGCCACCTACACCTTTCAGACCTATGACGATCTCACGATACCGACATCGCAGCCCGGCACCATCCTGACCGTTCACCTTTCCGGGACTGTCGTCCCGGTGCTCTGCACCGGCGATGTGACCGGCGATCAGACTGTGAATGTCGATGACCTCAACGCGGTGCTCAGCGCGTGGGGCATGAATGTCGGCATGGGTTCGCCGATCGACCTGGCCAACAACGACGGCTTCGTCGATGTCGATGACCTCAACGTTGTGCTTGGCAACTGGGGCACGGACTGCAACTGACCGCTTCCGCTCCGACAATCGCCTGTCCGGACGCTTCCCAAGCCAGGAAGCCGCCCTTCAGATTGGTCACGCGATACCCCTCGCGCTCAAGGTAAGCTGATGCGCGCGCCGAACGGACGCCCGACCGGCAATGCACGATCAGCGGTGCATGTTTGGGGACCTCCGCCATTCTCGATGCCAGACGCGTGTGCGCGATGTTGACCGAGCCGGCGATGTGACCCTCCGCGTGTTCGGCCGCTCGACGAACATCGAGCACCCGATATCCGGATCGGATCAGTGCCTCTGCCTCCGCGGGACCAACCTCGGGCGTCGAGACGAGCGCGTGAGTCGAGTCGCGGTACGCGTGGACTTGCGATGCGTCGAACCAAGACACGATGTGGTCGAGGCCAACTCGGATCAGATCGCGAACGGCTTCGTCGAGTCGCTTCGGGTCAATGATCAGAACGATCTGCTGCGACTCACCAATGAACGAGCCCGCGTTCGTATTAAACGACCTATCGAGGATGATCGAGAGCGAGCCGGGGATGTGCGCCTCGCGGAACTCATCCCACGAGCGGGTGTCCACAAGGGCCAGACTCTTCGGATCGACAGCCCGTAGCTCCTCGACTGTCAACCGCCGGGGCTTCGGCAGGCCGCCCAATACGCGCGCCCCGACCTTGTTGACCCTCTTCATGTTCGCGAAATAGAGGGGTGGCTCCGGCTGGCCCGAGAGAATGAACTCGACGAACTTCGACTCCGTTGTCGCCGCCCTTATCGCCGGATTGAAGCGTCGCTCGTACCCGATCGTCGAAGTCGGGACCGCTCCGAGCGACTTGCCGCACGCGCTGCCCGAGCCGTGCGCGGGCCACACCTGCACAAAGTCGGGGATTTCCTTGAGCGCTCCAACCGTCGCGAACAGCCGCTTCGCTGCGGGAACCATGTTGCCTGCTTGGCCCGCTGCCGTCTCGAGGAGGTCGGGGCGACCGAGATCGCCGACAAACACGAAGTCGCCGGTCGCGATAGCCATGGGTTCGCTCGCTCCGGACCCTTGGTCCGTCACGAGAAACGCGATGTGCTCGGGCGTGTGCCCCGGCGTATGAATCACTCGGAACTCGATGTTGCCGATCCGGAAGGTGTCGTTGTGCTTAAGCAACTCATGGTCGTATGAGCCGCCGCCTGACTTCTGATCGAGCCACTCGTATTTCCATTCCGCGTCGCCTTCATCGGAGACGTATACCTTGGCGCCGACTCGTTCGGCGAGTTCGCGCGATCCAGAGACAAAGTCCGCGTGGATGTGCGTCTCGGCGGTCGCGACGATGCGTAGTTCGTTGGCCGTCGCCAGATCGATATACCGATCGACATCGCGTTCCGGATCGATCACGACCGCTTCGCCGGTCGCCTGGCACCCGATCAGGTACGCGGCCTGGGCCAGTTTGTCGTCATAGATCATTCGCATGAACATCGCGGGGAGCTCCAGAGTCTGATTCTGCTAATCAGCATCATAGGGCCGCAAGTCAGGGGTGGTCTGACTCACCGGCCTCCAAAAATGCGCCGACCACGACCTCGTCGGGCTCGTGTGCGTGATCGGGGCCCAGCGTCCGCACCCGTGCATTGACACTCTCAAACTGTGTCAGAATCGGCTGAGCGTCGGCGGTTCCCAGCACGCACGCAGCGGTTGCCAGCGCGTCGGCCAGCGCACCGGTTGGTGCGACTACACATGCGGCCGTCCGGTTGGTACAGGCCATACCTGTGCGCGGATCGATGATGTGGGAATACCGCACGCCATCAATCTCGAAGTGCTGCTCCGTATCGCCCGACGTCGCGACCGCACAGTTGGCGAGCGCCAGTCTCATTGTTGGGACATTGGGATCTCCGAAGTCGAGCGAGACCGACCACGCCTCCTCGCCCGGCGGCGGGTCCCCGATCACGACATCCCCCGATAGGTCGATCAGCGCACGAGAGATGCCATGTGCCTTGAGTACCTTGAGCGCCGCATCGCCGGCGTACCCCTTGGCGATGCCGTCGAGCGTGATCGCGACGCCCTCCTTGAGTCTCACCGACCGCGCTTCGGCGTCGAGTTCGATTTGATCGCTACGGCTGATGCGTCGCAGTGTTTCGAATACCAAGGGGTCGGGCAGAGTCTTTACTTGGGCGACCCGCCGCCAGGCCTGCACCAACCTGTACACCGAACAATCGAAAGCACCGTCCGTCGACTCATGCAACCGCTTGGACATTTCGAGCAGATTGAAGAGATCCTGTGACACCACAACCGCATCTGTGTTGCGACGCTTGACAAGTTGAGAGAGTTCGCTGTTGCCTCGGTAGGTGCTGGCGACCTGCTCGATCGCCGCGATGCGGCCGAAGGCATCCTTGGCTGCGATGCGCCCGGTCTCCTCATCCGGTGCATACAGGACGATCTCCATCCGCACGCCCATCAGGACCGCGGCATAGGAGTGTCGCCTTGTCTCGCTGGGTGCTGCTTCAACGGTCTCCGGAGGCGGCCCAGAGCGAGCGCTCACGGTCGGTCCACCGATAAGGGCCATGCATGCTATTGGCAAGACCAAAGTTGGCCTCATCGCATCCCTCCAAGAGTCGCCGACCCGATCAGCCGCGGCGTCCCGAGGACAGTACCATTGGCGTCGATGAACGACCACGCCCGCGGCCTGTGTGCCCTTCTCATTCTCGTCAGTCTCGCGGTTTTTTCCTGCGAACGTCCGGCAGCGAAGACGGCGACCGAGGATGAGCCGCCAGTCAACTCGCAGGGTGATCGCAACGGGGAGGCAGATGCTTCCCAATCGGAGTTTCCGCCCACTTTGGCGCCATTTGTGCAGCGCATTGAAGGCACGACGGTTGAGTTCACGATGGTCCCGATTGCGGCGAGCGTTCTTCGCTCCGGCGCGCCCGATGGCCATGACCCGGTCGAGGTCGCGCCCTTCTACATCGGGCAGACCGAGGTCACCTGGGACCTCTTCGATGTGTTCGTGTACGGGCTCGATATTCCCGAAGAGGACAAAGCGAGCGACGCAGTCACGCGGCCGAGCAAGCCGTATGTCCCGCCCGACCGCGGATTCGGCCATGCCGGATACCCAGCCATCTCGATGACGCATCAATCCGCGCAGAAGTTCTGCGAATGGCTCAGCACCAAGACCGGTCGCCGGTACCGCTTGCCGACCGAGGCCGAGTGGGCGATGGTGGCCCAGCGGTGCGAAGCTGAGGGTGACCTCACCGCTCATGAATGGTTCAGAGACAACGCCGATGCTCAGACCCACGAAGTCGCAACCAAGTCCGCGTGCGTGACGGGCGTGTACGACCTGTTCGGCAACGCCGCCGAATGGACCAATGGCGTCAACGGCAAGCCCGTCGTGTGCGGCGGGGCATACTCCGACGATGCGAGTCTCATCAGTGCGGCGACACGAAGGTCCCAGACATCGGCGTGGAACATGAGCGACCCCCAGATGCCCAAGAGCAAGTGGTGGTTACCTGATGCACCATTCGTCGGGATTCGGTTGGTTTGTGAGATCGACGTAGGAGAGACGGATGCTGGAAACAACACACCGCAATGACCCGAGTGTCACACGCCGGGATGTGCTACGCGCGGGTGTCGCCGCTGCTGGCGCGGGACTGGCCGGTCCGCTAGTGGGTCGCGCGCTCGGGCAACCCGAAGCCGGCATCGACGAAAGCGACGCAGGCCAGAGTGCGCTGCGCGTAGGTTTGATCGGGTGCGGCGGGCGCGGCACGGGAG
>CALFMQ010000179.1 GCA_937879825.1 uncultured Phycisphaerales bacterium | reverse complement strand
ATGTCGCCTTCCTTGATGTCGTCGTACCCGACGATCTTCATGCCGCACTCCTGGCCGTTGCGGACTTCCTTGACATCGTCCTTGAAACGCTTGAGCTGCTCGAGCACGCGGTTGTTCTCGATGACGATCCCGTCGCGCGTCACGCGAATCATCGCGTTCCGTTCGATCGTGCCGTCGGTCACATAGCAACCCGCGATCGCGCCCACGCGCGTGATCTTGAACACCTGACGGACCTCGGCGTGCCCCAGGATCTCCTGACGCATCTCCGGCTCCAGCAGGCCCTCCGCCGCCTTCTTCATGTCGTCCACGATGTCGTAGATGATCTGGTACGAGCGGATCTCCACGCCCTTCTGCTCGGCCAACTGACGCGCCTTGCCCGTCGGGATGACATTGAACCCCAGGATCACCGCGCCGGACGCCGCCGCGAGCGTCACGTCCGACTCCGAGATCCCGCCCACCGCCGAGTACAGCACCCGGACACGCACCTCGTCGGTCGCGATGTCCTCCACCGACTTCTTGATCGCGTCCACCGAGCCCTGCACATCCGCCTTGAGCACGATGAGCAGTTCCTTCTTCTCCGCGGCGTCCATCTGCGCGAACATCGAGTCCAGCGTGACCTTCGGCTGCGCCAACTCGCGCTGGCGGTCCTGATCCTTGCGGTGCTCGGCCGCCTCCTGCGCCTTGTTGAGCGAGTCGACGATGTAGAACCGGTCGCCCGCGTCGGGCACCTCGTTCAGACCGCTGATCTGCACCGGCATCGAAGGCCCCGCCTCCTTGAGCCGCTCGCCGAACGGATCGGTGATGTCGCGCACACGCCCGTACCCGCGACCCGCGACGATGAACTGACCGACCTCAAGGTGGCCCTCCTGCACGAGGATGTTCGCCACCGGGCCGCGGCCCTCTTCGATGCGCGACTCGACAACCGTGCCGCGCGCCGGGCCCTTCACGTCCGCCGTCAGTTCCAGCAACTGCGCCTGCAGGTCGAGCGTCTCCAGCAGTTCCTGGATGCCCGTGCCCTTCGTCGCGCTGGTCTTGATGACCTCGGTCTCGCCGCCCCACGCCGTCGGGTTGAGCCCCTTCTCGGCCAACTGGCCGTAGATCTTCGTAATCTGCTCCTCCGTCACGCTCGGCACATCGATCTTGTTGAGCGCCACGATGATGGGAACACCCGCCGCCTTCGCGTGAGCGATCGACTCGACCGTCTGCGGCATCACTCCGTCAGTCGCCGCAACCACCAGCACCACGACGTCCGTCATGTGCGCGCCGCGCGAACGCATCTCGCTGAACGCCTCGTGACCCGGCGTGTCCAGGAAGCAGACCCACTTCTCCTCGTCGCCCACCTTCACCGGCACGCGGAAGGAACTCGTCGCCTGCGTGATGCCGCCCGCCTCGCCCGCGGCGACATTCGTGTTGCGGATGCGGTCGAGCAGCGAGGTCTTGCCGTGGTCCACGTGACCCAGGATCGTGACGATCGGGGCACGCGCCTGCACATCCAACTGCTCGCGATTCACCTCGAACTCCTGAACAACCGCGTCCTCCGCCGAGTGCGCCTCTTCGATCTCAAGCTCGATGTTGTATTCCAGCATGATCTCCTGCGCCATCTCGTCCTCGAGCGACGCGTTCATGTTCGCCATGATGCCCTTCATGAAGAGCTTCTTGATGATGTCGGCGCTCTTCACGCCTGTTGCGGCGGAAAGGTCCTTGATCGTGAACGGCTTGGTGACCTTCGCCGTGCCGCCCGTCTCGGCAAGCGTCGTAGCACGCGATGAGGTCTGCTGCGTCTTGATCTTCTGGTCCCTCCGGCGCTGGCGGAGATAGCCCTCCGAACGCGACAAGCGCTGCTCGCGTTCCAGCAGGTCCTTCTCGCTCCATTCGCCGCCGCCGCCGCCACCGCTCTTGCTGTCCCGGCCGCGGTCGCGCGTTCCCGTTCCGCCTCCGCCGCCGCCGCCGCGACGCTTGTTGCGCCGGCCGCCCTTCTCGTCCTCGCCTTCGCCGCCGCGCGAGGGGAACCCCACGCCCCGCCCTCCGGGCACCGGCATCGGACCGCCCGGCTCCATCGTCGCCGGGCCGCCGCCTCCGCCGCCGCGACGCGCCCTCGGCGCGGGCAGCGCTTCGGGCGCCTCAACGCGAATCACCTTCGGCCCCGACACCTTCGCAGGCTTCTGGACCTCAAGCTTCGGGCCGACCGGCCTCACA
Source organism: uncultured Phycisphaerales bacterium (assembly GCA_937879825.1). GTDB lineage: Bacteria > Planctomycetota > Phycisphaerae > Phycisphaerales > UBA1924 > JACKHC01. The sequence continues at coordinate 5,735 of CALFMQ010000179.1, read as the reverse complement.
ACCTTGGGGCGCGTCGGCACATTCAACGGCGCCGCCTCGACCCTTTCACTCGGACGCCGCTTCGTATCGGTTTCGACCTTGGCCGCCGCCGCCGGCCGGCTCACGCTCGGCTTCGGCGCCTCCGGCGACTCGGGCTTCTTCTCCGCTGGCGCCGGCTTCGGCTCGGGCTTGCTCTCCACTGCGGGCGTGCGCGGCGCCGCGGGCGCCGGTGGCGCCGGTGGCGGCACGGTCGGCGTGGGCGCCTCAGGTGTGGCCTCGACGGTCGTCGTCGTGGCCGAGTCATCATCACCCTCGTCGGCCTGCATCGGCGCCGCCTTGGGCTTGGCCCGGCGCTTCACGCGCACCCGGTCCAGATCGACCTTCTCCGCGGTCTCGACAGCGGTCCCGCCGCCCGAGTTGTCGGCGCTGAACCAATCCACGATCGTCGCCTCGAGACCCGCCGAGACGCTCGACATGTGGTTGCTGATGTTCGGAATGCCCTCGGCCTGGCACTTATCAACGATGGCCTTGGACTTGACCGAGAGTTCCTTCGCTAACTCGAATACGCGTTTGGCCAAACCGGCGCTCCTCAATCACCCCGACACGAAAGACAAACCCAACTCCGGAGCCGAATCCGCGCTCCGTCTATCACTCACTCGCCCGATCCCGACTCCGGCGACTCACCCGATCCCATCGAGAGAATCGCGTCCGCCGCCGCCTCGGCGGACTCATCCACCTCAACAGCCGGACCATCACCCGACAAAAGTCGACGCGCGGCCTCTTCCTCTTCCATGCGGCGCGCCTCGGCCTCTTCCTTCTCCTTGGCCTGCTGCTCCGCCACAACCCGCGCCCGCTCGGACGCCGCGTTCACCATCGCGATCGCGACCTCCTCGGTGAGTTCGAGTTCTTCCATCAGAACCTCCGAACCCACCTCCTCGACGTCGAACACGCTCACGATGCCCAGCGCCGCCAGGCGGTCCAGCTTCTCTTCCTCGACGCCCTCCACGCCTCGCAGCGTCTCGGACATCGTGTCCAGACCCTTGTTGAACTCCTCGGGCGTGAGGATGTCGATGTCCCACCCCGTCAGCCGAGCCGCCAGACGCACGTTCTGCCCGCGCTTGCCGATCGCCAGCGACAACTGCGTCTCGTCCACCACAACCGTCGCACGCCCCAGCTCGAAGCACAGCGAGATCTCCACGACCTCCGCCGGCTTGAGCGAGTTCTGGATCAGAATCTGCGACGAGTCGTTCCATCGAACGATGTCGATCTTCTCGCCGTTGAGCTCATCGACGATGTTCTTGATGCGCGTGCCGCGAACGCCGACGCACGCGCCGACCGCGTCCACCTTCGAGTCGATCGACGACACCGCCACCTTCGTGCGGTATCCCGCCTCGCGCGCCATCGCCTTGATCTCGATGATCCGCTCCGACACCTCGGGCACCTCGACCTCGAACAGACGCCGGATGAAGTCCGGATGCGCCCGCGAGAGGACGATCTTCACCTGGCTCCCCGCGTCGCGGACATCCAGGATCATGCACCGCACGCGGTCGCCCGGATGGAACTGCTCGCCCGGAATCTGCTCCGAACGCGGCATGAACGCCTCGGCCCGATCGATCGTGCAGACGAGCGACCCGCCCTCGTACCGCTGCACCGTGCAGGTGACGATCTCACCCACGCGCTTGGAGAACTGGTCGTACAGACTCGCCCGCTCGTCCTCGCGGAACTTCTGAATCATCACCTGCTTGAAAGTCTGCGCCGCGATCCGCCCGAACTGCTCGATCGGCATATCCAGCGGCTCGCCGTGCCGCGTCAGCGACATCGCGCCCGAGACGCGGTCGATCACGCACTCGAACTCCGTCGTGTCCAGCGAGTTGTAATACTTCCGCGCCGCCGAGACCATCGCCTGCTCGAGGTCCGAGATCAGCACATCGCGCTCGACGTTCCTGTCGCGGGCGATCGAGTCGATGATGCGCATCATTTCCTGAGTGTTCATTGCTTGTCCTGCTCCGAGTTGTCGAGTTGTCGTCGCGCCCCATGAGGCGCGGGGGTCCCAAAAGAAAAACCACGCGTGTCCGTGACGCGCGTGGTCCGCACCGGTGCCGCGTTGGGCCCCGCTCGCGTTGTCGGCATGATCAGTTCATGCCGCCCTCCGCGAGCGCGCCGCACGCGACGAGCCCCGACGCCGCAGGGGTCGGGCGTCGGACAAGGCCGGGATGAAACATCCCCGCCGGACTCGTCCGCGATCACGCAACATAGGTGCAGACCAAAAGCGTCATCACAAATACCTTTCGATCACCAGATTCCGAGCCCAGACCCGACGGATCTGGACACCCGTAGGGTATCCGAACATCCCGTCGCGGGTCAAACAATCCCCGGCCCCCCAGCATTGACGCGCCGCCCCCCGCACGGGATGCTCTGCCCGTGCCACAAAGCCAGATCACACTCCACGGGCCCGACGACCAGATCGCCGTCGCCCTCGCGCCCCGCCAGCTCACCGAAGAAACGGTGCACGAGTTCCGCGCCCTGATCGCCACACATCTCCCGAACCGCGACGACGGCGGGCTCGTCATCGACATGGGCGAGGTCTACCTCATCACCTCCGTCGGCATCACCTGCCTCCTCGAGATCCGCGAGATGTGCGCCGACCGCCGAATCGGCCTCCGTCTCGCGTGCATGGAAGAACACGTCCAGCAGATGCTCGAGATGCTCCGACTCACCGAGAAGTTCGAGATCGACGCCGAGGTCGACGACGCGGTCCTGCACATGACCCGCGCCCGCTAGACGCGGTCCGAGGGTTTGATCGGCCGGACGATCTTCAGCGCCCGGTTCCCCTTGTGCCGCCCGATCTCGGCGAACATCTTCTTCTCCCCCTCAACGCACACCAGCGCCGGCCTGGTCGCTTCCTTTTCCGTCACGATCAGGTCGCCCACCGACAGACTCATCAGGTCGCCCAGACTGATCGTCGTCTCGGCGAGCAGACCCGTCACGGTCACGCACGCGCCCGACAAGTGCTTGGACACCCGCCCCATCGTCTCAGAGGCCTTGCGAACCTTCGTGCTGTTGAACCAGCTCTGAGATGCCAGGTCCTCCATGAACGGCTCGATCACCGCGTACGGGATACACAGGTTCATCGTGCCCGCGCGGTTGCCGAGTTTCAGTTCAAAGCCGACCACCACCACGACCTCGTTCGGCGGCACGATCTGCACCAGCTGCGGGTTCGACTCCGTCTCCGTCAGCCGGAACTTGATGTCCCGCACGCCCTGCCACGCCTCACGCATCGCCTCCATCGCCCGGTCCGTGATCTTCGAGATCAGCCGGGTCTCGATCACCGTCTGCGGCCGCTGCGGCACAAACAGCTCGCGGTTCGATCCGCCCATCAACCGGTCGATGATGGGATAGATGATCAGCGGGCTGATCTCCAGGCACAGCCGCCCCTCGAACTCATCCGCCTCGATCAGGTTGAAACTCGTGGGGTTCGGGAGCGACGAGATCAACTCGTAATAGGTCATCTGCGCGACATGCGCTACTTTCACCTCGACGATCGTCCGGAGGAACCCAGACAGCGACGCCCCGAAACTCCGCGCAAAGGTCTCATGAAGCGTCTGGATCGAGCGCATCTGGTCCTTGCTGACCCGCTCCGGACGCTTGAAGTCGTATTCCTTGACCTCGGGAGTCTGGCCGCGCCGCAGGCGACGCGAAAAAATCTTGTCGACCGGCCCCGAGTCCTCCTCCTGATCCTGCTCGACCGCCGCCAGCAGGGCTTCCACTTCATTCTGGTCGAGAAGGTCCATACCGAGCGACAATGCCTCCATCCCGCCGTCGGCGGGCCGCGGTTCATCCCCAACTATCGGCCCTCCGCCGCAACCCCCTTGAAGCCCCGTCGGACCCATCGGGCAACGAGACGACTTCCCGTCGGAACAATCTGCATCCCCGGAGGTTTACACTCACGCCATGCTCAGACCAACGCTCAAGCACCTCACAGCGCTCACGGCGCTGCTCGCCGCCGCATCGATCGCCGTCCAGCCAGCCCGATCCGCCCCGCCCGGCTCGACGCCGCCCGATTTCTCCGGCGCGCCGACCGTCGCCGGAATGCCCGGCGCCAACACCGCCCAGACGGTGACCACATCCTCGCAGGCGCTCGAAACCACATTCTGGAACGGCGTCGACGCCTCGCTCGTCGTCGCCGTGACGCTCAACCACGCCCCCGGCTACCACACATGGCCCGCCGAGGGCGACGGCGATCTCCCCCCCGAGATCGACGCCTTCGCCATCCGCACGAACATCGAACTCGTGGAAGCGCCCGCATGGGCGTCGCTCCGCGCCGTGCAATGGCCCGACCTCCACGACAGCAAGGTCGCCGATGTCATGAACCCCGGCAAGACCGTCTCGGTCCGGACCTACTCCGGGCGCGCCGTCGCCTTCGCAACCATCGACCTCGCGCCGTCCGCGCCCGCCGGCGAACACACGCTGAGTCTCAAGGTCTCTTGGCAGGCGTGCAACGACACCAACTGCGACATGCCGACCGACGCCACCGAGCGCATCACCATAAACGTCAAGCAACGCTCCGCGCTCTACGGCTCCTACGAACCCACACCCCGCGCCGCGGGCTCAGCAACCAACACCGACAACCCAACGCCGACCACCGACACGCCGGCAAACCCCGACTCACCCGGCCCGACGCGCACCACAACCGATGCGCCCCCCGCCGCATCCTCGCAGCCGCCCGCACCGAGCATCTTCGGCTTCGATCTCGCCGGCACCTCCGGCATCGTCGCGCTGCTCGTCCTCTTCCTCGCCTCGGCAGTGGGGGGGTTCGTCCTCAACCTCATGCCCTGCGTCCTGCCCGTCATCCCCATCAAGATTCTCACGCTCACCAAGCACGCCGGCTCGCGCCGCCGCGCCATCGTCCTGGGGCTCTGGACCGCGCTGGGCGTCGTCTTCTTCTGGGCCGCCGTCGGCATCCCCGTCGCGGTCCTGCGAGAAACAATCGGCGACCCCTCACGCCTCATCTTCGGCAACTGGTGGGTCGCCCTGGGAATCGGCGTCCTGCTCGTCATGCTCGCCCTCGGCTCGATGGGGCTTTTCCAGTTCAAACTCCCCCAGGGCGCCTACATGCTCAACCCCGATCCCAACCGCCCGTGGGGGTCGTTCCTCTTCGGCATCATGACCGCGCTCCTCGGTCTTCCCTGCTTCGGCTTCGCCGCCGGAGGCCTCTTGGCGCCCATGGCGACTATGCACACCACAGCAATCATCACAGTCTTCGTCGGCATCGGCGTGGGGATGGCCGTACCGTACTTCGTCCTCTCCGCCTTCCCCAACCTCCTCAAGAAACTCCCTAAGGCCGGGCCCGCCTCCGACCTCATTAAGCAGGTCATGGGGCTGCTCCTCATCGCCGCCGCAGCCTTCTTCGGCGCCGTCGGCTTCTACCAACTCGCCGCCGACCACCCCTGGATCACCACCAACATCAAGTGGATCGTCGCCACCGCCTTCACCGTTCTGGCGTGCATCTGGCTCATCGCGCGCTCGCTGAAGGTCTCCAAGTCGATGCTCGCGATCGCGTTCAGTTTCATCCTCGCCGGGCTGATGATCACCGGCGCCGTCTGGTACACCTACAACGAGAGCAGCAAGTCGCGCATCAACTGGCTCGTCACATCCGGGCTCGGCGAAGACGAGATCATCCCCGGGTACTGGCTCGAGTACACACCCGGGCGCTACGAGACGGCGCGCCGGCAGGGCAAAGTCATCGTCATAGACTT
>CALFMQ010000178.1 GCA_937879825.1 uncultured Phycisphaerales bacterium | reverse complement strand
AGTTCTTTATCGATATCGGGCGCACCGCCGACGAGGTCAAGTCCATCGTCCGCGTGGGAGACATGATCGTCCTCCACGAACCCTTCATCGAGGTCGGCAACAAGTTCGTCAGCAAGGCCATCGACAACCGCTTCGCCTGCTGGCTCGCCATCGAAGCCGTCCGTGCGCTCCACGACTCCAAGACGCCCCACGCCTGCGACATCTACGCAGCATTCACCGTCCAGGAAGAAGTCGGCCTCCGCGGCGCCAAGACCGCCTCCGCGTTCGTCAAGCCCGACATCGGAATCGGCCTCGATGTCAGTCTCGCCTGCGACACGCCGGGCGTCCCCGAAGACGAAGCCGTCAACTTCCACGGCAAGGGCGCCGGGCTCCACGTCATGGACGGCTCGATCATCTCCGACTACACGCTCATCAACGAACTCGAGGAAGTCGCAAGCAGCAAGGGAATCAAGGCCCAGCGCTCCATCCTCGCCCGAGGCGGGCAGGACGGCGGTGCCATGCAGCAAACCCTGACCGGGAGCCGCGCCGCCGGCCTCGTCTGCGGCACCCGCTACATCCACACCGTTACCGAGATGATCGATAAGAACGACCTCGCCGCCGCCCGCGACCTTCTCGCCGCGTGGCTACCGACCGTCAAGTAATCCGACACCCCAAGCGCAAAACAAAAACCGCCCACCGAGCATGGTGGGCGGTTCTGATTCATCGTTGTTGCGCTGCGGTTCAGTGAACCAGCGACGACGCCGACTCGATCGCCTGCACGACCTGCCGAACCTGGAACGGCTTCTTCAGGAAGCCGTCGAATCCCTCGCCCCGCAGACCCGCGGCCTGGCCGTCCGTCAACTTGCCGCTCATCGCGATCACCCGCGTGATAGCCAGGTCCTCATTCGTATTGACAACCTTCGCGATGGCGTTCGCTTCGCCGTCACCCATGTGCATGTCGAGCAGCACCACATGCGGGCGGAACTTCTCGCACTCGATGCCGGCCTCGAACGCGGAGTTGCACACACGCACCTCGTAGTTCGCCTGCTCCGTCAGAACGCGCTGCAGCGCCGTCGTCACATCGCGCTCACGATCAACAACAAGCACCCGCATCTTGCCCGAATGGACGCCGTCCATCGGGATGCCGTGCTCTTTCATGAACTGCATCAAGTTCGCAACGGGAATCCGCCGGTCCTTCGAACCCGGGATGCGGTATCCCTTGAGCTGCCCGCTGTCGAACCACTTGCTGACGGTCCTGGGGGCGACATTGCAAACCTTCGCTACCTCGCCCGTTGTCAGGACATCCTTGTCGAGTAAGGACATAGATTCACCTCGCTCCACCAACCGGACTCCTCCGGGGAAACGCACAAACGCCCCGGTCCCGTGGTTGATCGACTCCCCGCACGCCCCTCTTGATCCCCCCGACCAATACCGAGCGCAAATCCTGCGGATCGTTCGCCCCGCGCCATCCATCACGCCCGGTAATCGCAGCAGAACAAGATTCGGACGCATTCCGACCGAACCGCGGCCCCTCCCCGTGCGAACCGGACCCCCGCCACGGTTGGCAATCGGTCGTGCCAACCATTAGATTGCCCGGCCCGTTCGCCCTCTCGCCCCCCCACAGGGGCCGGGAGTCGACTCGGGCCCAATTCCGATTCAACGGCCCAACTCGGGCCTCCCCAAAGGCAGCAGACAGGAGCCGGTAGTGCGACTCACCCAGACCCGCTTGCCCCGTATCGCCACGATTCTCGTGCTCGCGACGCTCGCCGCGTGGCTCCTCCCCGCCTCAACCACGCTGGCACGCCAGAATGACGACCGCAACAAGGTCATCACCCAGCGCGTCGACGACTTCATCCACTATGTGAACATCGCTCAGTTCGAACTCGCCGAGGGTGAAGCCAACGCGCTCCTGGGTATGGATCTCGATCCTTCCGAGTTCCTCGCAATCGTCGAGGACTCCCCGACACGAATCGAGCGCTTCGAGCGCGCCTACCACCGCGCGCTCGCCGTCGATCAACTCGAAGACGCCGCCGCCGATCTCTGGGCGCTCTTCGAAGGCGGCAAGATGGCCCGCTCCCGCAACCCCAATGAGGTCATGCGCAACATCTCGCTCCTCACAGGCGACCTGCGCAACAAAATCTACGCACGCGAGCGGCTCATCGAGGCCGGCGAGTACGCCGTGCCTTCACTCCTCGAAGTCCTCTCATCGCGCCGCAATGACATCCAACTCCAGAGCGAGATTCAGTCACTCTTCATGGACATGGGCCGGCAGGTCGTCGCGCCCCTCTCGGCGGCCCTCCCCGCGATGACGCCCGATGTGCAGGAGACCGTCTGCAATATCCTCGGCGCCGTCCGCTACCCCGAGTCGCTCCCAGCCCTCTACGAACTCCGCTCCAACACCGACGCCCAGCCCGTCCGCGCCGCAGCCGCCCGCGCGATTTCCACGATCGGCGGCGTCGAGAACGCACCGGTCGCCGCGGCCTACCGCGAACTCGGCCAGCGCTATATGGACGGCCGCTCCGGCCCCGGCATGCTCTCGTTCCCGGGTGAGGATTACCAACTCCTCTGGGACTACCTCCCGGGCATCGGCCTCAACGCCACCGCCATCCGCACCGAGGTCTATCACGAGACCCGCGCGATGGACCTCGCCAAGCACGCGCTGAACATCGACTCGACCGACGAGGACGCCGTCGCGCTCTGGCTCGCCGCCAACTTCTCCCGCGAAATCCGCCAGCCGACCGACTGGGAAAACCCCCGCTGGCCCCTCGACAACCTCTCACCGACCTACTACGCCGTCGCGGCCGGCGCTACCGCCATGCAGCGCGTCCTGGGCGACGCGCTCGACTCCGGCGACACGCTCCTGGCCCGCAAAGCCATCAGCGCGCTCTCGCAGAGCGCCGGCGGCGCCGGGCTCTGGTCCGGCCTCGACGATCGCAGGCCGCTCCTCGAAGCGCTCTCGTATCCCGACCGCCGCGTGCGCTTCGAGTCCGCGCTCGCGCTGGCCAATGCCAACCCGGTCACGCCCTTCGCCGGCTCCGAGCGCGTCGTGCCCATCCTCGCGTCCGCGATCCGCGACGCCGGCACGCACTACGCCGCCGTGCTCGCCTCCAGCATCGAAGATCAGCAGCGTCTTCGCGCTGCGCTCGAGGATGCCGGATACCAGGTTGTCCGCCCCGGCGCTTCGCTCGACGAGATCGAGTCCGACATGGCCCGCGTGCCCGGCATCGATCTCATGATCATCGATCTCCCCGAGGACCGCACCGTCTCCACCATGGAGACCATCCGCTCCAGTTCGCGACTCCGCGCCACGCCGGTCATCGCCATGATGGACCCCGGCATGATGGCCCGCATCGGTCGCAACTACGACGCCGACCCCCTCACCCGCATGGCGCGCGAGGGACTCACCGACGAACAGATCGCCGCAAACGCCGAGCAGCTCGTCACCGCCTCCAGCGGCACCCCGATGAACGACGCCTCCGCCGAGCGATTCTCCCTCGAAGCGCTCGACGCGCTCCGCCGGCTCGCCATCGGACGCAACCCTGTTCTCCGCGTCGATGACGCCGCCCGGGCGCTCCTCGCTTCCATGAGCGAGACCGACGGACAGGTCCGCCTGCACACCGCCGAGGTCCTCTCGTACATCTGCGACAAGAACACGCAGGTCGCGCTGATGGACGCCGTGATGGACGACACCAGCGCCGATCAACTCGATCTCTTCGCCGCAGTCACGGCCTCGGCCAAGCGCTGCGGCAACATGCTCGACAAGCGCCACATCGATTGGCTCATCGAGCAGGTCCGGTCGGATGATCCCGGCGTCGCGATCAGCGCCGCCACACTCATGGGCGCACTCAACCTCCCGACCGGCGGCGTCGTGCCCCTGATCCTCGAGACCGAGTAAGCAAGGCCCGCTCAACCGCGTGAGCGGGCGATAACCAATCATTCGAGCACGCCACACCCGCTGCCACGCGGGTGTGCTCTGTTATGGGCCGTGCGCTGCCGGCTGCGCCGACAAGCGAACATCTCCGCCCTGCATCGTGTGTGACGGGAATTCACCCCGATCCCACCTCCAATCTTCGTCGCCCAGTGAAGAAGCGTCCGATCCGCGTCGATGTTCACAGCGTCCGTGGCGGAGTCGTCACGGGCCGGCGCGGCGTTGCGCCGCGACCAGCATCGAGGTCGACCGCTCCCGGACGGAGCGTCAAGTTTCTTCAGTTGGGGCGATGGTCGAAACGCCCCGGTGGATCAAGCGAGGATGTTCCTCAAGGAGTACTCCACTATGCGCAGCAGCAGAAAGACCGGCTTCACGCTGGTCGAAATCCTGATCGTCGTCGTGATCCTGGGGATCCTCGCGGCGATCGTCGTGCCTCAGTTCGTGAATGCTTCCGATAGCGCCATCAAGGGCGCCCTCGAGAGCCAGCTCCAGACGATCTCGTCGCAGGTCGAGCTCTACCGTGTGCAGAACGGTGGCGCGTACCCGACCGAGGACGCCACCGACCCCATGGGTGACGGCCTCAACAACAGCGGCTGGGGCGTCATGGTCGGCGGCGACTACCTCAAGGAAGTCCCGATCAACGGCTACACCAAGTCGGGCGACATCGTCGCCGGTGACGTGACCGACGCCGAAGGCGCCGATCGCGACAACGCCAACGGCTGGTTCTACGCCGACGCCGATGACGCCGCGGTTCCTCCGGCCTGGCTCGAGGGCCGCGTCTGGGCCGCTGGTCTCATCGAGAACAAGGATGATCCGGACACCGGCGCTCAGCTCTTCCACGAGGCGAACTAATCATCGCCCCGGTAGAGGATGAGTGATCTTTGAACCTTCGCGGGCGGACCCTTGATCGGGTCCGCCCGTCTTCGCAGAAGTATGCGATCGAGCACCAGGGTGAGGTGGACCCGATGACCCCCAATCGCCGATACGGCTTCACACTCGTCGAAATCCTGATCGTCGTGGTGATTCTCGGAATCCTCGCGGCGCTGGTCGTGCCGCAGTTCTCCAGCGCCACGCAGGACGCGCTGCGCTCCTCCCTCGCCCGCCAGGTGCAGATGATCAACCAGCAGGTCGAGCTCTACCGAATCGGAAACGACGGCGTGCTCCCCACCGCAGACCCCGACGATCCGATGGGCGAGGGCGGCACCAAGAGCGGCTGGGGCGCGCTCATCTCGTTCGAGTACCTCAAGGAACAACCCTACAACGCCTTCACGAAGAGCTTCCTCCTCGCAGAGGGCGACTTCGCGACCGCCGCCGCCGATCTGCACACGAGCGATAACGGGTGGTACTACGACCAGACCGACGGCCTCATCGTCTACGCCGCCGGCTACAACAAGCTCACGAACCAACTCTCCAACGAACTCGATTAGCCCCGCAACCCGCGGCCGCGACGCCGCCCTCAACGATGCATCAGATCAGAGCCCACAGACGCGTGACCCTCCATCGACCGGCGCGCCACGGTGTCGCGTCCTCCGAAATCATCATCCTGCTCGTCGCCGCCGTATCGATCGGCGGAATCGCAGCGTTTGTCGGCCCACGCCTCCTCCGCGCGGGGCAGGCCGCCAGCACCTCACAAACAGAATCAGATCCAGTCCTCGACGGCATCCGCGAACTCGTCGAGTCGTCAATCGAAATCTTCGCCATCGAGCATGAACCGCTCACGGGCGACACCTTTGTCGTGCTCTGGGGCGGCGACCCCGACGACAAGACGAAGATCAATCGCGGCGAGATCGCCGTGCTCCACTACTCCGTCGCCAGGCAGGTCATCTCGGCCTGGGTCTGCACCAAGCCCGCCGACGCGTTCGACGGTATCGGCGAACCCCCGACAGACACGACCTCCCGCAGAGTCCTCCCCACCGTCATCAACTCCGGCGCCTTCGCCCAGCAGTGGGTGGGCGCTCCCGATGTCCAGCGCCGAGTTATCGGGGCGGAGGTCCGTTCATTCCGTTTCGAGCGCATCGACGAGTCGAATCGGACCGAACTCTTCCGCATCTCGCTTACGAGGGTCTCCGCGGAATCCGATGGTGATCTGGTGGAGTCGAGTGTCGAGGCGCGCTTGGGCGCGTCCGCGGCCTCCGACTCGCCTTGAACCCTCGGGAGTGAGCCATGGCCCACAGCAATGAGAATCGACGCCACGGATTGACGTACACCAACACCGCCCTCACAGCGATCGCCCTGCTCTTGGGCGCACTCGTGCTCCGCGGCGAGGCCGACCGTCCCTCCGTGCAACCCGCATACGCCGGCGACCAGACCGTCGGGTTCCCCAACGCAGCAGATCAGCGCAACAAGATGATCAAGGCGATCGAAAAGGTGGAGAAGAAGCTGGGCTCGATCGAGACCAAGCTCAACAAGATGGGCCCCTTCGATGTGAAGGTGCTTTCCATGCCCGCCACCAAGGAGTGAGCCATGACGCGTCGCGTCACGCCCGATCTCCCGCGCTCCCGTAGCCGCGGGGGCTATACGCTGATCGAACTGGTCATCACGCTCGCGCTGCTGGGAATCGCCGGCACGATGGTCATCCCGGCCATGACGCAGTCTGGCGTGCTCCGCACCCAGGCCGCCGTGCGCACGATCGTCGCAGACATCACCTTCCTCCAGGGCGATGCGCTGGCGTATCAGGAAAGACGCGCGATCTGGTTTAATCGCTACGCCGAGATCGACGCGGGCGCGTACACCTACGCCGAAGGCAACGGCTATGTCCTCGCCGAGGTGAGCGGCCCGGTCCTCGATCTCGAGACCGCCGCAATGGCCGATCCCGATAACCCGACCAGCCCGTTCTTCCGCGATTTCGGCGCCCTCGATCGAAACCGCGAAGCGTGGAACAAGTTCGGCGGCGTCCGTATCGAGAACGTCAACTTCAACGACGGCGACATGCTCATCTTCGATGAACTCGGAGGCCCCGTCGAGAACCTCACCGGGCCCGAACCGGGCAACGGCGGCTCGCTCGAAGTCTGGAGCGATCTGGCGGCATTCCGAATCAACATCGCCCCATTCACCGGGCGCGTGACGGTCGAACGAATCGACATCGACGAAGCCGACTGAACCGCAGGATCAAGCCCGCCACCCGAACACGCGGATGCCTCAAATAGACGGAGAGATCACCGAACCATGCTCGGCTCCATGCTGAAAGTCGGCCGCCTCCCGATCGGAATCGATCTCGGGTCCGGTTCCGTCAAACTCGCGCAAGCGAAGTCATGGTCCAATCCGTCCGTCGTGGCCTCCGCACGCGTGCCCTTCCAGTCCGCGGGCATCGCTGCAATGTCATTCGAGGAGATCCGCGCTCTCGCCCGCGAGATCGCCGACGCCGCCAAGCATTCCGGATTCACCTCCAACAGGTGCGTCATCGGCCTCGACGACCGGCTCGTGCGAACGCGTTCCGTGCGCCAGCCGCCGATGTCCGAGTCCGAGATCGCCAGCGCCATCCAGATCGACGGTCGCTCCCGTCTCGGTTTCAATCAGGACGAGCCCTGCGAACTCGGCTGGCTCCTGGCCGGTCCCATCCGCCAGGGCGACCAGTCCCTCCGGGCTCCCCGACGATCGAGCCTTGGAG
>CALFMQ010000177.1 GCA_937879825.1 uncultured Phycisphaerales bacterium | reverse complement strand
AGATCGCGCGGCGGACGGTCGCGAAGTACCGGTCGCAGCTGGATATCCCGAGCGCGCGGCTTCGGAAGAAGTTTTAGTTGGGCATCGCGTCCCGGTGGGCGCGTCCCGGGACATGACCGCCAATGCGTAGGCGGCGATACTGAAACCGTGAATATGCGGGCATCGAGGATCGTGTTTGGCTGGCGTGCGGCGGTCTGCGCTCTGGCGCTTTGCATCGGACTCGCTGGGTGGTGGGTGCTGCGGTCGGGGTCATTTGAGGCGGGCGGATCGGTTGATTATTCGGCGCTGCAAAGTGCGCTCGGCCGGGCCCATCAGCCGGGAGGGGAGGGTGCGGCGAACCGGGCCGCGGAGTTGGACCGGCTCTTCGAGGAGATGACGGGGGCGTGGGAGTCGGTGTTTCGGGAGCGGTACCCGGAGAAAGCTGAGGAGCGGATCATTCCGTACTGGAGTGCGCTCTACAACAACCGCGCGGATGATGCGAGTCGGGCGGTGTGCCGATTGGTGATTGCTCGCTTGCATCAAACTGATTTCTACGAGCGTCTTGAAGCGCTGGACGGGGCCGCGGTGTGGCATGAGTTGCCGGCGGGATCGACAGATGAAGAGGTCTTCGACCTTCAACACGGGAGCGGGTATCGGGGGCTTGTTCATCTGTGCCGATCCGAGTTGGAGTGGGTTGAGAGTGGCGACGACCTTGAGGGTGTGGCGCGGGCGTTTCGGCGCGGGATGATCGTGGCGGAGTCGGCGCTGCAGGAGCCGACGCTGATCGGGCAGATGATCGGGAGGGCGTGCGTCTCGACGATGCTCGAAGGGCTTCGCGAGGTGATTACGAGCGCGCGGTTCTCGGCCGGAGGGCTCGCGAGTCTTGGGCCAACGGTGATGGCGTTGTCAGATGAAACGCATTTGGTGTACTCGATCGAGGTGACGCGGCTCGATCTTCTGCGGACGATGCAATCGATTCATACCGACGGCGGTAAGGGTGAGGGGATGCTGGTGGTGTCTAAGTTGAAGGAAGCGATGTTGGTATTCCACGAATACCCGCTTTATGAGTTCAGCAAGATGCGGTACGCGAATGCAGCGGGTCCGGCGTTCACAACGCTTTCAACGAAAACTGAGAAGATCGATGCGGTTCGTGACGGGATGCTGGCGCGGGACGCGGACCGGGTGGCGGGG
>CALFMQ010000176.1 GCA_937879825.1 uncultured Phycisphaerales bacterium | reverse complement strand
TTTGGCCCCGCTGGGCGAGCCAGGGGTTGTCGGGCATCTTGACGGTCTGCGGCTGGGGAGCAGGCCACGCGATTGTGGGGTTGTCCGGCGTGGTCTGTGTTGTCGGTTCCTGCTGCGCTGGCGGCTCGCCGGCGCGCCAGGCACCGGACATGGCGCACGCGCCGAGAATGACGGACAACGACATGATGAGCAGTTGTTTGAGCATGGTGTGAGTCTACGCCGCCATCGGCTTGTGCCACTCGGATTCCGCGTGTGACACCGAATCGGCGCACAACGGCGGGAGGATGGCGCTGAGTTGAGGGAGCCGCCCTGTTGTGGCGTTCATGGGGTGGCGTAGACCTTCTCGATCCACTTGTCGGGCTCCTCGTAGGCCCGTCGGGCGCACTCGATGCAGCAGAAGTAGAGGCGTTTGCCGGCGTGGTCGAAGGCGGCGGTGGCGTCGATGCGGGTGCCGGAGAAAGGGCAGCGCGTGTTCCAGTGCGGGATCGGGTCCTTCGCGAGGTCTTTGGAGACGCCGTCCTCGAACATCGTGGGGATCAGGATCTCCCGCTCGCCCTTGGCCAGTTGTTCGGCGAGGTTGAAGCGCACCTCGACGTCGTAGTTGTGGTCGGCGTAGAGGTGGACATCGCCTTTGGTCAGGTCGTACACGCACGAGTACTTCGTGGCGTACTCGCCCTCGGCGTGCGTCGCGATGAGCGCATCGCGGATCAGTTGCACGGTCGCTTGCTCACCCTGATCGATCGGATCGCCGACGAGCGAGGCGATCTTGGGCGCGCGATCGCACCCGGCCTGCTCGGCGGTGCGGGCGGATTGGCGGAAGTTGGTGCAGACCTGCCACTTGCCGTCACCTCGGACAACGGCGTCGCCCTCGTAGATGGCGGATGCGCCGGAGCGGTCGGCGAGGAAGACGATGCCATCGGCGAACCACGGCACGTCGAAGCCGCCCAGATACGCGATCGCTTCGTCAACCGTCGCGCAACTGGCGAGCATGTCATCGAGCAGACTTGTGGGTGGCGCGGGTAGTGTTGCATCGGGGGCGAGTTCATGGTGCTCGGTCCACGCGCCGTCGAAGAAGAGGCCGCGTTCGTTCATGCCGCCCTGGGCGTAGCCGTTGCGGAAGCCGAACACGACGCGCCCGTGCTTGTTCTCCGTCGCGGGACGGAGGCACATGAAGCAGGATGGGTCGCTCCAGTCCTCGTTGTTGCCGGCGAGAACGGTCTGGCCGTCGGACGCCATAAAGATGGTGCAGGCGTGGCTCGCGCGGCACACGGCGCCGAACAACGCGACGAACATCACGAGGCGGATGACTGTGGGCACGATGCGCTCCTTTCGAGGCATGTGGTCTCAGTCTATCGGCACTCAGCCGCAGGTCTGCGTCCATTCGCTCAGGACCCGGTTGAGGTCATCGACATCGACCGAACCGGAGCAATCCGCGTCGCCATTTGGGTCTTCGGTGCCCCACGCCGCGAGGACGGCGTTGAGGTCCTCGACATCGACGAAGCCGTCGCCGGTGATATCGGCTCCGCATCCGGCGTCGATGATCTCGATGCGGAACGCGACCGAGTTGTGCCCGGACATGGTGTCCAGAACACCCATGACGGGAGGGAACGCCATCGTGCCCTGGTGCGAGACGGACGCGTGGATGTCGTACGCCCCCGCGGCGAGCGCGACCACGACCTCGTCCGACTCCATCCAGACCGAGTCCTGGCGATGCCCCTGGTGCTCGACATGCGCGACCACATTGGCGGGGGGCAATGCGTCAGGATCGATCAGGGCGAAGGTCGCATTCGCCTGGTGCATCGCGCCGCCCAGCGATGCGCTCGCGTCCCACGAGACGCGGACCTGCGCGTCTTCTGTGAGCACGAAGCGCGGCGCGATGGGCTGGCCCGGACCCGGCGAGGGCGAGTCGATGGCCGCGACCGCGAGCAGCTCGCAGTAGTCGCCGTCCTCGGTCGCGACGCTCTCGAAGTCGGAATACACACGCCCGACGATCGCGCGCCGGCACACGCGCCATTCGATCCCCAGACGGGCATCCACCACGCCCCCGGCGCCTGAAGACTGCATCACGGTTGCTTCACCCGCCTGTCCCTCGAGATAGCCGCCGAAAATACCCTTGACCTCGTCGCTGAGGATGACGGCGGCGTCGAGTTGGATCGCGGGGCGCTGACCGACCGCGCTCGGGGGCGGGAGCAGCGGCGTCACGACCAACTCGGGCGCGCCCACAACCGCCGCGCAATGTGCGAGCAGGATCGAAATCGTGGCTCCGACAATCGTTCGATTCATTGTGGCCTCCATCTGACTCATGTCGCATCAGGCACCGATTCATTCGCGAAAGCTCGAACCGAACCAAATTCAGACGGGACGACGCGCATGGAACCCCTCGAACAGCATATGATGCCCGGTATTCGCTCGGGGCGCCGCCAGAGACTGGCGGCTGAGAAGCACCCGTGGAACCTGAACCGGTTCGTACCGGCGGAGGGAACGCGAAGGCACGGTCTCCTGTGCGTTGGCCCTTCTCCGGCGAGCCCCCACTCCTCACCCCACCCTCGCCCTTGGGAGGCACGCCATGGATCGCCAGAACAACACGCCCTATCCGAAAGCCAGCCCCGCGCACATCGGCGCCGACTCCCCCGCGTGGAAAGCGCTGCACCACACGAACGATCTGACGGATGCTGGCGAGACTCCGGTGTTGAGCGCGTTGTTCTCGCCGCCGGTGCATGGCGCAGAGAACCCGTCGTCGAAGCGTGAGGGGACATCGCCCGGATCGTTCGCGCTCAAGGCGGACATCGGCGGGCCTCTCATGTTCGCCTCGCCGGATACGCCGGGCATGCCCGCGGCGAGCGACAAGACCGCGTGGGA
>CALFMQ010000175.1 GCA_937879825.1 uncultured Phycisphaerales bacterium | reverse complement strand
AGCAGGTTGTGCGGATCGAACAGCGCCTTGACCTCGCGGAACGCGCCCATCAACTCCGGGCCGAAGTACCGCTCCAGCAGCGGGCCGCGCGCCCGCCCGTCGCCGTGCTCTCCGCTCATCACCCCGCCCAGCGAAGCCGCAAGGTCCGCAACCTCAACCGCGATCTCCTCCATCCGCCGCCGATCATCGGCATCCCGAAGATCGAGCAGCGGCCGCACGTGCAGCACGCCGACCGAAGCGTGCGCATAGAACGCCGCCCGTGTCCCCTTGCTCTCGACGATCCGACGGAACGCCCGCACAAACTCGCTCAAGCGCCCGACCGGCACCGCGTTGTCCTCGACAAATCCCAGCGGCTTGCGAGAGCCGGGAATCCCATGAAGCAACGGCTCGCCCGCCTTGCGCAGCCGCAGCGCGTTCGTCACCTCAACCGGGTCGGACAGGCACGCCAGCGAAGCGCGATTGTTCACACCCTGCACCATCCGCCGCAACGCCCCGAATCGCTCCTCGATCTCGCCGGC
This sequence comes from uncultured Phycisphaerales bacterium, assembly GCA_937879825.1. Classification (GTDB taxonomy): domain Bacteria; phylum Planctomycetota; class Phycisphaerae; order Phycisphaerales; family UBA1924; genus JACKHC01. The sequence continues at coordinate 2,643 of CALFMQ010000175.1, read as the reverse complement.
GTCACGCTCCGCGGAAAACTCCACGTACAACACCGCCGCGAGCATCCCCTCACGCGGCTGCGGCATCAACTCCACGAACGGCGCACATTCCAGGTTCTTGCGCGCCAGTCCGATCACCATGTCGTCGAGCAACTCCACCGCCGACGGCTTCAACTCCAGGAGCGGGACAACCGCCTCGATCGCCTCATCCAGACTCGCAAACCCGATCACGCCGAGCCCGCGCGCCACCGGCGTCGGATGCAGGCCCAGCGTCGCCCGCTGCGTGAACGCGAGCGTCCCTTCTGATCCGCACACCAGATGCGCGAGGTTGATCACCTCGAGCGGGTCCCGCCCCGAGCCGAGCGTCCGGTCGACATCCGCCAGCATCATGTCCAGCGCGTACCCCGCGTTCCGCCGGAGTGTCTTGGGGAATCGCTCGCGTATGAGCCGCTCATGGCGGCGCACGATCTCGATCACACCCGTGGCCAGCCGGCGTGCCGCCGAGTCCCGCACCGCCGAACCGGCACTCAGTTCGGCCGTCGATCCGTCAGCCAGCATCGCGTCAACACCGATGAGCGACTCCGCCGTCCGCCCGTACCGAATACTCCGGGTGCCGGCGGCGTTGTTCCCGATCGCGCCACCAATATTGCACTGCCGCGCCGTCGCCGGGTCGGGCGCAAAGAAGAGCCGCTGCCCGAGCGCACGCAACCGGTCATTGAGGTCGTCGATCGTGATGCCCGCCTCGACCTCGCACGCGCAACGCTCAGCATCCACGCGCAACAATCGCGTGCACCCGGCCGAGAGATCAATCACCACCGCCCGGTTCACACACTGCCCGGCGAGCGATGTCCCGCCGCCACGCGGCAGCATCGGGACGCCATGCTCAGCGCAATACCGCACGACCCGCGCCAAATCCTCAAGGTCGGCCGGGATCACCACACCCATCGGCTCGACCTGATAAATCGACGCGTCCGTCGAATACAGCATGCGGTCATGGCGCCCGAACCGAACCTCTCCCCGTGCAACTTCCTTGAGCGACCGCTCATGCCTGCGCGAAGGGGCGCTGAGCGTCAACTCCGTGGGCGTCACCGCGTGTGTGTGCGTCGGCGTATCGGACATGGGCCCGGATTGTACGCGCCGGCAAGCTCGATATGGACCCGGCTCACGCGGCCTGGGCGCGAACCTGGGCGAACTCCCCGATCGGCCGCATCGGACCGCCCGCGATCGAAACCATCAGGCAGTCCGCCTTGACCAGCGCGATCCGCGCAGGGCCCTTGATCGCCCGCGTGATGGTCGCGGTCGCATCCCCGGCCTCGATCCGCACATTGGGATAGATGATCCGATCCGCGTTGATCGTCACGACCTTCGCCGTCTTGGCGCTGGCGGTGAGCGTATTCAACTCGCTCTCGCACGCCTCGTGGCGCTTCGTGCTCTCGTCCAGCAGGAAGTAGCTCTCGGTCAGCTTCTCCTTGTCCGCCGGAGACTGCAACTTACCGAGCGAGACGATCTGTTTGATGTTGTGGTTGAGGTCACGAATCTCCACATCGAGCGACTTCAACTCCCGGCGCAACTCGGCGATTCGTGCGCTGTTGTTGGGGTCGCCGCCGATCCGAATTGTCGTCGCCGCTTCCGCAGGGGACCCGATCGTGCCCAACAAGATCGACCCGCCTGCCTCCAGCGTCCCACCGATGAGCGTCGCGCTCTGCCCGAGCACATGCCCACCGACGGTCGTCGTACAACCGTTCAGTTCCCGCCCGATGGTCAGATTGTCGCCCAGCGTCACCGTGCACGCGTGGAGGAAACCCGCCGTCAGCCCGCCTTTGGCTTTGATCGTCCCGGCGGACCGCCCCGCCATGCCCCGTGACAGCACGATGTCGCCGCCCGCGATCAGGCTCGCCGCCTCGACGAGGCCGCCGATCTGGATGTTCTGCTTCGCGTTCACGACGAACCGGTCCCGCACGCCGCCGCGCACCGACACCGCCCCCTCGCTGTCCACATTCGCCGTCGAGAAATCGATATCGCCCTTGATCTCGATGACATCGGTCACCATGAGCGTCCCCGCCGAGACCATCAGCACGCCCGACTTCTTCGCCGTGATCGTCTGACCGTCCAACCCGATCGAACCCTCATCAAACTTCAGCGCGAGTTTCTTGCCCGGCTTGGCCGGGAGCGAAGCGCCCAGGACATTGCGCCCCGGCGTCCCCGCCGTGTCCGGAATAACCACCCCGATCTGATCACCTTCGCCGATGTGGACGAACCGCGGCTGCGCATAATGATCGATCGTCCCGGAAGCATCACGGACCGGTTCGGGCGAATGCTTCGGGTCCCGCCCCTCGCACCAATCGACCCGCGCGTTCGTCCCCGCAACGGGCGCAACTCCACGGGCGATCTCGATAACAATCGCCCTCGGCTTCTCCGTGAACGACTTGGCGATCTCGTCGAGCCGGGCCCGCATGGTGTCACTGACAGGGATGCCCGCGTCCGAGATGCATTTCACAAGCGCGCCGTTGGCGACATCGACCGGAGGCGCACTCTCGGAGATTTGCAGATGGGCCGCGAGCCGATCAGCAGAAACGCGAACTGTGATACGGGTATCGTCCATGGATAACCTCGCCACAGTTATCGACGGGTTCTCCACGAGAGATAAGCATTGCCCACCTCTTT
>CALFMQ010000174.1 GCA_937879825.1 uncultured Phycisphaerales bacterium | reverse complement strand
GATCCGCAGCTGCTCCTCGCTCAGCACCAGATCATCAATCACCCGCAGCGCCTCATCGATATTCAACTTCGCGAAGTCCGAGATGTTGATCGCCTTCGCATCGGGCGATAGCCCGTTGCGCCCGCGCATCTCCACGATGCGCTCGGGAACATCACCCTTCGTCCGCAGATACACCGACAACGACTCCACGCGCAGCCGATCGGCGTGGCACTCCGGGCAGGGCGTCTGCGACATGAACCCCGCCAGCCACTCCTTGACCCCCTGATTCTCCGTCGAGCCCCACCATTCCGTGATGTTCGGAATCACGCCCTGAAACCTGAAACTCGCCGGGCTCTTCGAGTTGCCCGCGAGTTTCTTCAGATCGTCCTTGTTCGTGCCGTAGAGCAGAATCCGGCGCTGGTCGGGCGTCAGTTCAGAAACCGGCCGCGAGAACGACGCCCCCGTCAACTTGCAGAACTTCCGTAATCGCCGATTGAACCACGCCTTCACCGGCCCGTTCTTCGCCCACGCGGCCACCGCACCCTGCGACATCGAGAGCGACTCATCCGGCATCACCAGCGCCTCGTCGAACTCCATCAGGTTCCCGAGGCCGTCGCACTTCGGGCACGCGCCGAACGGCGAGTTGAACGAGAAGATCCGCGGCTCAAGCTCCTCCAGCGCACACTCCGGGTGCACCGCGCACGCGTACTTCTCCGAGTACACCGAGTCATCCCAAGTGGGGGGGGCGGGTTTCCCGTCTTGTTCTGTCTCTGCCGAAACCACCACCGTCCCGTCGCCGAGTTTCAGCGCGGTCTCGATCGACTCATTGATCCGCTGCCGCGCATCGGGCTTCACGACGATCCGGTCGATCACCGCCTCCACCGAATGCTTCTCGTATCGACCGAGGTTGAGCGGATTATCACCCGCCTCCTTGAGCACCTCGCGCAGATCGACAATCGCGCCGTTCACCCGCGCGCGAACCAGCCCCTGCGCCAGCAACTCTTCGAGCACATCGCGGTGGAAGCCCTTCTTGGCGCGCACCACCGGCGCCAGCACCATCAGACGCGTCCCCTCCGCCATCCCCGCCACGCGCTCCGTGATCTGCGAGGGGCTTGTGCCGCTGATCGTCTGCCCGCACCGCTCCTTCACGACGCCCCGCGTCACCTTCGTCGGGTGCCAGCAGGTCGGGCGGCCGCACCGCGCAAACAGCAGACGCAGGTAATCGTAGATCTCCGTGCTCGTCGCCACCGTCGAGCGCGGGCTCGACCCCGCCGTCCGCTGCTCGATCGCGATGGTGGGGGGGAGGCCCTCGATGTCCTCCACATCCGGCTTGCGCAGCTGATCCAGGAACTGCCGCGCATACGCCGACAGCGACTCCATGTACTTCCGCTGGCCCTCAGCGAAGATCGTGTCGAACGCGAGCGACGACTTCCCCGACCCCGACAGCCCGGTGATCACAACGAGCCGGTCGTGCGGGATGTCAACATCAAGCGACTTGAGGTTGTGCTCCTTCGCGCCGCGCACGCGAATCGCGCGCAGCGGCGCCGATCGCTCCGGAATCGCGCTCCTAGTTGGGCCGCTCGCAGCAACGGCGTCCACAGCAACCGTCTTGGCGCTCGGCCGCGCC
>CALFMQ010000173.1 GCA_937879825.1 uncultured Phycisphaerales bacterium | reverse complement strand
TCTACACCCGCGCCGCCAAGAACGCCGTCCGCGCGTGGTAATCTCTAGGCGATGGCCGCCCCCCCCGCCCCCCCCGTCCCCGTTAATCAACCAATCGTCTGCACAACGCGCCCACTCCCGGGCGACTTCGCCGTCCCCGGCGCTGTCGTGCGCACCGGCCCAGAGCGGGGATTCGCGTCGCGCGAAGAACTCCTCGCGTTCGTTCCCGGAGCAAGTGCCATCGCCTCGTGGGTCACCGAGCGCATCGACGCCGAACTCCTCGACGCCGCCGGCCCGCAGCTCAAGATCGTCGCCAACTTCGCCGTGGGCTACGACAACATCGATGTCCCCGCCTGCCGCGCGCGAAATGTCATCGTCACCAACACCCCCGACGCCGTCACCGAGGGCACCGCCGACATGGCCTGGGCCCTCCTCCTCGCAGCCGCGCGCCGCGTGGGCGAGGGCGACCGCTTCGCGCGCTCCGGCGCCTGGGCCTCCCGCGGCTCGCTCGGCCCCGTCGAGTTCCTGGGCGTCCCCATCGCCGGACAAACACTCTGCATCGTCGGCGCGGGCCGCATCGGCTACGCCACCGCCCTCCGCTCACTCGGCTGGGGCATGCGCATCACCTATGTCGCCCGGTCGCGCCACGCCAACTTCGAGCACGCGCCGCTCAACGCGCGCCATGTCTCCCTCGAAGACGGACTCCGCACCGCGGACTTCGTCTCCATCCACACGCCCCTCACGCCGCAAACAAAGCACCTCATCGGCGCCAACGAACTCGCGCTCATGAAGCCCACCGCCGTCCTCATCAACACCTCACGCGGCCCCGTCATCGACGAAGCCGCCCTCGCCGACGCGCTCCAGAACAAGAATGGGGGGGGGATCTTCGCCGCGGGATTGGATGTCTTCGAGCACGAACCGCGCGTCCACGACCGCCTCAAGCAACTCGACAACATCGCCATGACGCCGCACATCGGCTCCGGCGACACCCGCTGCCGCAACCAGATGGCCGCCCTCTGCGCCGCCAACATCCGCGCCGTCCTCGCCGGCGAAAAGCCCATAACACCCGTCACCTGAGACAGACTCGGGTGCCATGGCTCGATCCGAAGGGCGAGCCATGTCGAGTACCACAGGTCTGACG
>CALFMQ010000172.1 GCA_937879825.1 uncultured Phycisphaerales bacterium | reverse complement strand
AAAGATGGGCAAAGACGTGTGCGTACCTCGGCGGGGTCGTGGGGGGCGACGAAGGGGCGCTGGCGGGGATCATGGAGCGGGCGGTGCGCGCGGGGATTCCGAGCATCGCGGTGAGCGCGGATGTGGGCCGGTTGCTGCTGCTGCTCACGAAGTTGACGGGTGTCGGGCGGGCGCTGGAACTGGGGACGCTGGCGGGGTATTCGGGGACATGGATCGCGCGGGGGATGCGGGAGGACGGGCGGCTGTACACCGTTGAGCCGGAGGCGAGGCACGCGGACTTTGCGGCGCGGACCTTTGAGGAGAACGGCGTTGGTGATCGCGTGACGATTATGCGGACGACGGCGCTGGAGGCGATCGAGTCGTTGCACGCGGATTATGGCGATGCATCTTTCGACCTGATCTTCGCGGACGCGATCAAGAGCGAGTATCCGGATTACTGGCGCGCGTGCCGCGGGATGATTCGGAGGGGCGGAGTTTTCATCGCGGACAACGCGCTGGGGAGCGGGAGTTGGTGGATCGACGAGCCGGGCGCGCAGCGCGCGGAGTGGGCGGGGGCCGATGCGCTGAACCGGATGGTGTGCGCCGATGCGGAGTTTGACGCGGCGATCGTGCCGATCCGCGAGGGCGTGTTGATCGCGCGGAGGAAGTGAGTGGTTCGATGGGGCAGAACATGGCTCACCCTTAAGGGATGAGCCATGGCACCGGGCCGGTGCGCCGAGCCGGATGGGATGTGACTGCACTCGGCGCAGCGTGGGAACCCCCACCGTCGTGCTGCGCACGACACCTCCTCCGGTGGGGACCGGGGGAGGTTGGGCGCGTGTTCGCTACAATCGGTGGCCCGTTTTTTATTTTTTCTGAGTCCTTTGGAAGACCTTTCCCATGACGACATCACTGAATGCGCCGACGACGGAGTTTGAGAAGAAGGACCGATGCGCGGGTCTGGACCACCGGCCGCGGGTGTTGCTGGGCAAGATGGGCCTGGACGGTCATGATCGGGGCGTGAAGGTGATCGCGCGGGCGCTGCGTGACTCGGGCGTGCATGTGATCTATTCGGGGTTGTGGCAGACGCCCAAGTCGCTGGCGATCAGTGCGCGTGACGAGGACTGCGATGTGATCGCGGCGTCGATGATGAGCAACTCGCACCTGGTGCTTGGGCCGCGGCTGGTGAACGGATTGAAGGAGGTCGGGCGCGGCGACATCCCGGTGCACATGGGCGGGATTCTGCCGGAGAAGGACATCCCGGCGCTGATGGAGAGCGGGATCCGGAAGATCTTCACGACGGGCGTGTCGCTCTTGGAGATCGTGAACGCTGCTGCGAGTGAGGTGAAGCCGTTGGCTGCTGAGATCGGTAGCCACCCCACTGCTCAACTGGCGCGGGACATCACGCTCTTGCATATGAACAAGGGGATTCGCAGGGGTGCGAAGAAGCGGCGGCCGAAGCGCGTGATCGGCGTGACGGGCTCGCCCGGCGCGGGCAAGAGCACGCTTGTGGCCGCGCTCGCGAGCGAGCACGCGCGGCGGAGCGAGGAGGATGCTTCGCTGGGGCGGGTGGCGGTGGTGGCGTTTGACCCGCAGTCGCCCATTACGAATGGCGCGCTGCTGGGCGATCGGTTGCGGGTGGACTTCAATCGGCTGGATGAGCGGGTTTTCTACCGGTCGCTGGCGATTTCGGGGGAGGACTATCACGCGCTGGATGAGATCATCGAGTTGATCGGCGGTTGCGAGCACCCCGATCTGCCGGCGTTCGACACGGTGTTTGTTGAGACGGTGGGCGCTGGGCAGAACGAGACGCGCATCCGCACGCACGTGGACACGACGGCGGTGGTGCTGGTGCCGGGCATGGGGGACGCGATCCAGATGGACAAGGCGGGGATTCTGGAGATCGCGGATGTGTTCGTGTGCAACAAGGCGGACCATCCGGGGCAGAACGAACTGATGCGCGACCTGCGCGATATCGCGGGCAAGCGGCGCGTGATCGAGACGGTGGCGACGCAGGGTCAGGGGATCGACACGCTCTATGAAGCGCTGATGCGGGGATGAGCGGTTTCGAGCGGGTGAATGTGTCTGTGCGTGACGGGTCTTCGCCGCCTGCGGTGGTCGCGACGCGGATGAACCCGCTTCGGGAAGAGGTCGACCTTTCGGGCGTGCCGGATGGGGCGTGGGTGGTGTGCTGGTCGGGGTCGCTGGCGGATGACATGTTCGCCAGGGATTGGGGGACATGGGGCGATGCGGGGATGTCGGCGCTCAAGTCTTTTTGTGCGCGGGTGGCGCCGGAGTTCGGGGCGCGGGGATTGCGGTTGGTGTTGCGGCCCCACGCGCGGCATGTGTTGAGCGACGCGTTTCGGTGCCGCCGGTTTGTTGATGAGAACGCGCACGGGTTCGTCGGTGTGGCGCTGGACGCGGCTTCGATGATGGAGCACTCGATGCTTGATGATGTGGAGGGGCATTACGAGCGGGCGTTTGAGATGCTGGGGCCGGTGGCGGACTTGGTGATCGTGACGGGGTTGGAACGTGGTGATGAGGAGGACGGTCCGCCCGGCCGCCCGCCTGCTGCTGTGGAGGGGGCGTTCGCGGAGATGGTCGGTGCGCTGATCGGGGCGCATGTTCCGGGGGGCACGCTCGTGGCGCGGATGATCTTCTAGGAGTCGCGACGGGGGGCTCGCGGGCCTTGCCGCGGATGACTAGACTGCGCGTCCTATGAGCCAGGCACCCAAAGCGACGGTGGATCATCCGACCCTCAAGCATGTGAAGGAAGCGTTTCCCGATCGGCGACTTCGCGCGACGGAGTTCCGCGGGCAGACGACGCTGATTCTGGAGCCGAAGGA
>CALFMQ010000171.1 GCA_937879825.1 uncultured Phycisphaerales bacterium | reverse complement strand
AGACCATCGAGACCGACTTAGTGCAGCATGCTAATCCAGAGTTTTTCGTCACGCCTCGTTATTGGGCGCGTCATGAAGAAATCAGAAGCCGAGTCAGTGCATCTTCTGCGGTATTGGCGTTCAGGGATATCACTAATCCGACAAACACTCGGACCATGATTAGTACATTCCTTCCGCCAGAGAGCGGCTTCATCAATACAGCGCCCATCATTCTCTTTGAGAACGCGACTGATCCAGTGCGCCAAGCATGTCTGCAGGCAAATTTCGGCTCACTCGTATTTGACTATATCGCTCGGCGCAAGATACACGGCAGACACATGAATTTCTTTGCGCTTGAACAGCTCCCCGTTCTTCCCCCCGACACCTACGATAAGCCGGTGCCATGGGCGCGTGGATCGAAGGTGACACTCGAGGATTGGATCAGTGAGCGTGTGCTGAAGTTGACCTGCACGGCAGAGGACATGCTCCCGCTCGCGGAGGCGTGCGGGTTCACGGGCGGGTCGTTCAAGAAGGAGTACGGCGGGCGCCTGCACAAGTGGGACCCGACCGACCGCGCGAACCTGATGGCCGAGCTCGACGCTGCGTATTTCTATCTCTACGGCATCGACCGCGACGACGCGGAATACATCCTGGGCACCTTCTCGGGTGTGAACGAGCCCAGCACGCTGTTCGGCGGCGCATCGACGGCGGGGCGGATTCTGGAGACGCTCGACATGTTCCGGATGCAGGCTGGCTAGGAGCCCGCTCTGGCGAGCGCCTCATTCCTGCCGTGCGGGTACCGATTCGGGTACGAAGCGGTCTGCGCGCAAGAAAAAAGGGACTCGCGGATTAGCGCAAGTCCCTGTCAGATCAGCAATAGCGGGGGCAGGATTCGAACCTACGACCTCCGGGTTATGAGCCCGACGAGCTACCAGACTGCTCTACCCCGCAATCTTGAGCCGCGAAGTGTAGCCAGCCGTGTGAAGTTGGTCAAAGAGCATCGCGGCGGCGTCGGGCCCGGCATCCGCGGGCCGCACCGGTGCGTATCGTCGGTGTTCGGGTCCGGGGGCGGGCCGGGTCGGTCCCGGGTTGTCCCGCGCGGCGGGCCGGATCGCAGGAATCGTGCACGAGAGGGATCGAGTTGCGGAACCGGGGTCAAACTGGGAGGTCTAACCCTTGCACAGCGCGGTGGTTCCGGTCGGGGAATGCCCGCCCGTACGCCGCGTTTTCGGGGTACTATGGATGGTGCGGCCGCGGATCCGACGTAGCGGCCCGTAAAACTGGTTAGTCTGAGGGATTCCGGGGGCTGCCGCCGGGTCAGTCGCGGTCTAGGCGCCCTGTGTTGAGTTTTGATGGCCCAAATGGATTGAGAAAGGCATCGCCACGATGACACGCAAGTTCACCTCGGCATTCGTGAGTGCTCTGAGCCTCGGGTTGGCTGGATCGGCATCGGCGCAGGCGGTCTTCGGGCCGGGCACTTCGGCGGAGTATCGCCAGATGATCTCGGCGTCGATCGCCGAGGCGATCGGGCTCGACCGCTTCGACCTGGGTGCGCGGTGGGGCGGGATGGGCGCGCTGGGCGACTCGATCCGTCTGGATTACTCCTTCGTGCCGGACGGCCTGCTTATTCCCTCGCAGTTCGGCGGCGATCTGGCGGGCAACAGCGTGCTGTTCGCGACGCTCGACTCGCAGTTCGGGGGCGACCGCGACGCGTGGCAGAATGTCATCGCTGCGGCGTTTGACGGGTGGACCGAGGTCAGCGGCTTCAACGCGCCGTTCCGTCAGCGCGTGATCCCGATGGGCGAAGACCCCGCGGACAACTGGGATGACGGGGCCGACTGGGACCTCGATCTCGGCGACGGCGACGGCGTCAACGGGCCGGCTTCGGACGGCACCGTGACCGAGCGCGGCGACATCCGCTTCGGCATGCGTTCGATCGACGGGCCCGGCGGGATTCTCGCCTTCACCATGGGCCCCGACTCGAGCGACATCATTCTGGATGCGGACGAGGACTGGGCCGACGCGGGCACCCTGCATCTCTTCATGGAGAACGCGGTGGGACGCTCGATCGGCAAGGCGATCGGCGTGCAGGACGCGTGCCCGAACAACGGGACCAAGCTGATGGAGCCGGTGCTGCTGACCGCGTCGCGCGGCCCGCAGACCGACGATGTCCGGGCGATCCAGGCGCTGTACGGCGATGCGCTGGAAGCGAACGACATTGTTGATGACGCGGAGTTCCTCGGTGTGGTCAACACCGCCGGGACGCCGCTGGTTGTGGACCCCATTGTGGATGTCAGTCTCGACAACGACGCGGACATCGACTTCTACTCGTTCCGCGTGCAGGGGCCGAACCCGAGCGTGCGTGTGTTCATCGAGGTCGAGCCGGTCGGCGGGATGTACGACTCCGGTCCGGCGGTGCTGGGCGTCTGCCTCGACCCGAACATCGATCCCGTGAACGCGAACGCCGTGCAGAACCTCTCGGTCTCGGTGCAGGACGACGCGGGGATGATTCTCAACGACGGCGGCGTGGCGATCGATGAGAACGGCGCTGGTGAGAGCGAAGAGCTGATCTTCCAGATCTCTGCGAACGGCAACTACAACATCGTCATCGAGGGCGACGGAGACGACGACGTACAGTTGTATCGCCTCCTCGTGACCTTCGAGCGTGACCTCGGCGATGAGGGCGAGGCCATCAACGATGCGCTCGTCAATCTCGGCGTGGACTTCATCCGGGACGAAGGCATCCGGGGCGGGACGTCGATGATCCTCAACATCGAGGGTCAGCAGGCGAACACCGATCACATCGTGTTCTTCGGTCGCAGCCCCGATGTGGTCGACTGGAACGGGCTCAATCCATCGCTCGATCAGCAGGACGGCCACTCGACGGGTGTGCTGGGTGTCGCCGGCGGCTCGACGTTTGATACGTTCCGCGGCGTTGCTGACGAGGCCGACCTCGCGACAGGTTCGATCGCTCGTGAACTCCTGATCGGGGACACCTTCCTGGTGAGCCGTCAGGCGCTCGCGCATGCTCTGTTCAACACCACCACCGTCGAGGGCGCCGCATCGCTCGGCCTTCCCAAGCCCGTGACCGTAATCAACTCTTCGTGGGGCACCTTCGGCGACTTTGTCGGCGAGGGTCAGTTCGCGAAGCTGTACGACGAGGCGGCCACGATGCGTGACAATCTCGTGCTCGTGCACGC
>CALFMQ010000170.1 GCA_937879825.1 uncultured Phycisphaerales bacterium | reverse complement strand
ATCAGCGTGATCACCCGCCCTCCCTGCTCCCCCCCACTCTCAATCTTGAGCCACCTCAACGCCGCCGGAACGCACACATCCTGCGTCGTCCACCCCATATCGATCACCACCAGGTCCATGCGCTCATCGGGCGGGGGGGCATGCAACGCGTTCGTCCGTTCCATCACGACGACGCGCTCGTCCTGCCGTAGTCTCCACGCCAGCGCGCCGTACCCCGTATCGATCGCATACACCCTCGCCGCGCCTCTCCTCAGCATTGCTTCGGTGAACCCGCCCACATTGCACCCGAAGTCGGCGCACACGAACCCCGTCACGTCGATCCCGAACGCATCCAGCGCATGGTTGAGTTTCAGCGCGCCCCGACCCACGAAATCGTACGCCGCATCGCTCACATCGGGGCCAGCCCGAACACCGCCACGCCCAGCGAGTCCGCCAATTCCAGCGTCTGCGGCTTATCGATGATGATCACATCGTCCGCCGCCAGTGCGATGCACCGCGCCCCCGCCTTGTGCACATTGCGGATCGTGTCCGGCCCGATCACCGGCACATCCGAGCGCCGGTCGTGCCCCGCCCGCGCCGCCTTGAGCAAGGTCCACCCGCCCGAGGCGCACAGCGCGCCGGCGCGCTCGATCATCCGATCCGTCCCCTCCACCGCCTCCACCGCGATCACATCCCGCTCGCGCACCGCGATCGCCTGCCCAACATCCAGCCGCAACAGATCCCGCAGAATCGGCCACCCGAACTCGATATCCGCCTTCTGCGAGGCGCTGGGCGACCGCTTCGTCATCGCGCCCTGGCTCGCCATGTGCTCCCGGATGTGCGCGGTCGAGTCGATGAGCAACACTCCCTTCGAGGCCAGTTCGTCGGCCACGGCACGCAGCATGAAACTCGACCGACGATCCCGCCGGTGCTGCCACCACATCGTCAGCACCCGCCGGTCGGGCACGCCCCGGATGATATTCCACCACGAGTGCATCAGCCGCGCCTTGTCGATCCGCCCCACCATCACCGCGTGCGAGGCGCCCTGACGCTTCACCGCACGCACCCACGACCCGATCCGCAGCGGCTGCACATCACGGAAACTCGCGCACAACGCGCGGAACTCCTCCTCGTACTGCCCCGCAAGCCCGATCCCCACCACCTTGTGCCCCGCCCGCTTCAACCCCTGCGCCACCAGAATCGGCAGCCGCCCCCCCGCGCCGATCACGCCCACCGCCATCGGCGGCTCGGGAGGATCGGGCAGAATCGCAGGCGGCGCACTCCGCATCATCACCTTCCTGTTTACCTGTTCGGCCCGCTCGGCACGAGCGTGCGCGTGTCCACTCGCGCCACGCCGTCACGCTCCCAGGTGTCGACCTGCGCCATCAGCGCATCGGCCGTGGGAGTCAATGAGAACATCGTCAGCACGCCCGGCTTGGCGAACTTGCTCGCGATCATGTGATCGAACAGCACCAAGAGTGGATCGAAGAACCCCGAGCCGCGATCGTCCGGGTCTTCCATATTCACCAGCGCCAGCGGCTTCCCGTGCTCGCTGAGAATCCGCCCCACCAAAATCTCGAAGAACTCCTCCAGCGTCCCCAATCCCCCCGGCAGAATCACGAAGCAATCCCCCCGCTCCTCCATGATCCGCTTGCGCTCGCGCATCGTCCGCACCACGATGATCTCATCGTTGTCCGGGTCCATCTGCTCGGCATCGCGGAGCGTCTCGGTGATCACCCCCACCACACGCCCGCCCGCCGAGCGGCACGCCCGGGCCGCGTGCCCCATCATCCCCACGCTCCCCCCGCCGTACACGAGCGACCGCCCCGACTCCCCGATCATCCGACCGATCGCGCTCGCCATGCGCGCATACTCGGGGTGAATCGAGTTGCTCGACGAGCAATACACCGTCACCGCGTTGATCCGTCTGTCCTCGCTCACCATTCCATAGTAGCGATTGATGCACCCTCCCCCGCTCCCCATCGGGGGAGGTGCCGAACAAAGTGAGGCGGAGGGGGAAGCGCATACACTCCGCCCATGCCTTCTCTCTCCGGCCACACCTGCCCCACCGACCGCCCCTGCCCGTGGAGCACCACGCTCCGCGCGATCGAGTGCCTCCTCCTCTTCGGCGTCTTCCCCGTCCTCGTCGATCTCAAGACCCAGAGCCGCCTGCTCATCCCCTTCCTCGTCGTCTGCGCGATCGGCATCTTCATCTACCTGATGACCTCCAAGGACTTCGACCGGCGCAAACTCATCAACCTCGACGGCTTCAAGCGCGAACTCCCCCGCATCCTCATCACGTGGGTCCTCGGCGCGCTCTCGCTCATCGCCGTCGTCTGGTGGCTCGATCAGCAACCCGGCACGCCCGAGCAGGTCACGCTCTTCGGCTTCCCGCTGCGCAACCCGAAGTTCTGGGCGATCATCTGCGTGCTCTACCCGATCTTCTCCGTCTACCCGCAGGAACTCATCCTCCGCACCTTCTTCTTCCACCGCTACCGCTTCGTCTTCCGCACGCCCGCGATGATGATCTTCTTCAACGGCCTCGCCTTCGCGTGGGTCCACATCATGTTCCGCAACGCACCCGCCGTGCTCCTGTGCATCCCCGCGGGCTTCCTCTTCGCCTACACCTACTGGAAATCCAAATCCACCATCGCCTCCGGCCTCGAGCACGCCATGTTCGGCGACTGGATGTGGACCGTCGGGCTCGGCTATTACTTCTACGGCGGGTCGCTGCGGGGATAGCCGGTTTCGCGAGCCGGCTCGTGTCGAGCCGGTTGATCGAAGGAAACGCTCTCGATGGCACGCACCCGACGACATATGCACACCATCCTCATCTGTCTTCTGCTCGGCCTCGCGCTGAACTTTGGTGTGGCGTATGCGTGCGCGCGGTGGTCGCCGATTTCACCCCCCATCATCCTGCCAGTCGGCAGTTTTAGTGGGGCTGTTATCGTGCCTAAATCAGTCGGACACGGATTGGGTGTGCGTGAGTCGAAATCCGAGGCGGACGGATACGAAACATGGAATGCTCGGATGGGCATGCCATTCTCAACGTTTGGATTATCCGTCGTAGAAGATCGCAAAGGCGGCGCGGTGTTCGACTTCTCCATGACAATGCCATGGGACTCTCCAAACCCTGCAATTCTGCAACAAACCTTTTACCAAACGGGTGACCGCACCTGGTCCCTCCTCCCCCTCGGCACCATCATCAACACACTCTTCTACGCCGCGCTGCTTTTCGCGCTCT
>CALFMQ010000169.1 GCA_937879825.1 uncultured Phycisphaerales bacterium | reverse complement strand
CTCATCGCGAGTCCCCCTCGATGCGCACCATCACGCGCCCGTCCACGACCTTCACCTCGTGCGTCGCGAGTTTGTCGTCATACGGCGCCGGCGCGCACCCATCCTCGGGCTTGTACTGGTACCCGTGCCACGGGCAGGTCACGCATCCGCCCACCACCCGGCCCTCCGCCAGCGGCCCGCCCTGATGCGCACACACGCCGTGAATCGCGCTCACCCCGCCTTCATGCCGAAACACGGCAATAGGTGTAATACCCTCAGCCCGTACCGAAACCGCGCACCCCATCGGGATCGCATCCAGCGCCCCCGCATCGATCCATCCATCAACATCATCATCCGTGCGCGCATCACGCTTCCATTCGCATGCGCCCGCCGTGATGTGCATCGCGCTGAGCATCCCCGCCCCGATCAGAATCATCACCGGATACACCACGCTCCGCTCGCTCTGCATCACGCCCAGCGACACATGAACCACCAACAACACATACGCGCCGTACACACCCAGATGCAGCCACTTCCACCACCACACGCCCAGGTTCGCCAGCCAGAAGTCGTGGCTCGTCGCCGCCATCACGAACAACACCGCCAGCGCCGCCGCGCCCGGCACGACAAACGGGAACGCACCGGGGCTCGCGCCGCTCCCCGACATCGTCAGCACAACGGTCAATGGGTTGGCGCCTCCGAACGAACCGTAGTACAGCGTCGCCAGCGCCGCGTGCGCCAGCGCCACCAAGAAGGTCATCACGCCCAGGTGTCTGCGGTTGTAGAGCAGCGGAGCGGCAAGTTGAGTCAGCCGCGCCATCGGCCCAATCATCAGCACGACATGCAGCATCACAACAGCGCACACGCCCAGCGCCCGAATCGCCAGCACCGGCGCCGATATCGCACCGTCACCCCTGAACACCAAAGACCCGACGCCCACAAACACCGCCACGAACAACACCACGCACGACAGCGCAATCAGGTCGTACTTCTTCTTGTGCGCGTTCCAGTTCACCGCCCTGTAGGTCGCGCTCATGGTGTCACGCCCCCCGCCGCGGTCGGATCAACGCCCCCGAACCAACCCCACGCAACGATCGCGACCACCACGACCGGGATCACACACCAGGCCACCAGGTGCACCCGCCGGTGCGCCAATGTGTCTCGAGGCGTGAGCAATGAATCGACCCGGGATCGAGTCCATCTCGATGCGAGCCAAGGCCACAAGGCCGCGGATCCGGGAATTGCCAACAACCGGAACCCCCAACCCGCCCCGCCGGCGTTCGCGTCGATCCGCCCGGCTCCGCGAGTCACAAACGCCACCGCGAAGACGCCGCCGATCGCCAGATACCCGCCCAAAATGGCCAGAACCCAGTCCATGCCCGCCATGAACGCATTCTGACAGGTTTTTCTTCCCACGCACTTGTCAAAGTATCACAGTATGATACTATTGGATTATGCTCTCGGTCCGCCTCGACAGCCCGGTCCCCATCGGCGAGCAGATCCTCGCCGGAGTCCGCGCCCTCATCGCGCTGGGCTCGCTCAACCCGGGAGATGAACTCCCACCCGTCCGCCAACTCGCGGGCGATCTCGGGGTCAATCTCAACACCGTCGCCCGCGCCTACCGCGCGCTCGAGGCCGACGGCCTCGTCCGCACGGCGCGCGGCCGGGGCACCCGCGTCACCGCCGCCACCGAACGCCCCACCGGCTCGCCCGCCGAAGTCCGCGCCCGACTCGAGTCCACACTCACCGCCGCCGTCGCGGACATGAAACTCGCGGCCCTCTCCCGCGACGACGCCGCGCAACTCATCACCGATCTGCTCAACCGCTACTGGCCCGACGCCAACCAGAAAGGAGAACCGTCATGAACGCCTGGTGGCTCCTCTTCACCATCGCAATGCTCATTTCGCCCATCGTCTTCGCGCTCACCGTCCGACCGACCGACGATCCCGACGCCGACCCCGCGACCGCCGAGCGCAAGCTATTCATCCTCGTGCTGGCGACCGTAGCCGCCATCGGCGTCACGCTCCTCGTCTGGCGAACGCTCGGCGTCAGGCCCGCCGTCTACACGTGGCCGCTCTTCTTCCCGCTCTTCTTTTTCCTCGCGATGCCGGTCATGCGCGCCAAGAATCCCGCGTGGGGCCGGCCGCACAACGCCCAGCCCGCCGTCCGCACCGCTTCTCTCACCGGTGATCGCGCCCACACGTCACCCATCCCCGCGTCGCTATGGATCATCGCGTGGACGCTCTGCGCCGCCGGCATCATCGCCATCGCCCTCCGCCCGTTGCTCTCCGACATGCCCGATGCCGGCCTGTCCACCCCGCAATGGCGGCAATGGCTCGTCGCGCTCATCGTCTCCGCAACGATGGCCCCGACCATGCTCCTCACGCTCCCGTTGGGCATCCGCGCCGCGATGCGCGAGCCCGAGCCCATGGACGCTTCCCGTTCCTCAGAACTCGCATGCGCCTACGCGTCACTGCGCAATGCCAAGGCATGGTTCTTCGCCGGGCTCTTCCTCACCATGGCCATCGCCATGACGGGTGCCATGGTCGCCCTCGCGTGGATCGACGGCGTCGCGGCACATCAAGCCCTCGGTTGGGCCGGCGGCATCGGCGGCTCGCTCCTGGGAGTCACCGGGGCGGCAGGGGGGATCTACATCGACCGCCGACGCGTCCGCGTCAACACCATCCTCCGCAGACTCGAACGCGAACACCAACCCGCAACCGCGTAACCACCGTCGCCCCGACAACTGGAGATCACCCGTGAACATCATCACCCGCGCCCTCTGTGCGCTCACACTCACAGCAACCACCACAACGACGCACGCCGGAGATGTCGAACGCTTCACGCTCGACAACGGCATGCGCGTCATCCTCCGGCCCATCGATGGCGCACAATCCACAGCCCTCGTCACGCTCTTCACTATCGGCGAGCGCCACGACCCCGCGGGCGCTAGCGGCATGGCCCACATGATGGAGCATCTCCTCGTCACCGCCGCCGCGGGCGACATCCCCGCCCGCACCGCCGAAGAGTGGTTCACCACCTACGCGCCACCGCTCGGCGGCGCCAACGCGCAGACCGGCGAGGACTACACCGTCCTCGCGACCGTCTTCCCGAATGAACACCTTGAATCCGAACTCGACGACCTCGCAGCGCGCATGGAAGGGCTCACCATCACGCAATCAGATCTCGACCGCGAACTCCCCCGTCCCGAGCTCGAACTCTCCAACATGTTCGGCGGCATCCC
>CALFMQ010000168.1 GCA_937879825.1 uncultured Phycisphaerales bacterium | reverse complement strand
GGAGAACGACATGGAAACCACACTGATTATCTTGAAGCCCGACGCCGTCCAGCGCGGGCTCATGGGGCGCGTGATCGCGCGCTTCGAGGACAAAGGCCTGCAGATCGTCGGCATGAAGATGATGACGATCTCCAAGGACCTCGCCGCCAAGCACTACGAGTCCCACCACGGCAAGCCCTTCTACAACGGGCTCGTCTCCTTCATGACCAGCTCGCCCGTGCTCGTCATGGCGATCCGCGGCATGGGGGCGATCACCATCTCCCGCAAGATGATGGGCGCGACCTTCGGCTCCAAGGCCGAGCCGGGCACCATCCGGGGCGACTTCGGCGTCTCCAACTCCTTCAACCTGATCCACGGCTCGGACAGCCCCGAAGCCGCGGAGCGTGAGCTGGGCCTCTTCTTCGCCAAGGGCGAGGTGCAGGAGTTCAAGCGCGCCGGCGAGGTGTGGGTGTACGACATGTCGGGCGGGAAGCCGGAGTAAGACTGGCCAACGAAACTCGCATCAGGGCCGCGTCGAAAGGCGCGGCTCTTTCAGTTCGTGCGCCGACGCCGAACGGCAAGGCCCATCGCGAGCACCGCCGCGGATGCCGGCGCGGGCACGATGATCGATGTGAATGAACTGAGCGTGCCGCCGCCCTGGAACGAGTTGTTCGAGGCGTTGCTCAGCACGATCTGGGAGCCGGAGAAGTTGTTCCAGCCGAACTGGATCGGAATCTCCGTGCCATTGAAGAACGATGGGGGCGCGAACCCGGCCCATGTGAACTGCACGCCCCCGGCGCCGTTCGCCGCGCCGTCTGCGCGGTAAACATTGACCGTGATGATGTCCTCAACGATGCCGTGGATCGCGTCGGTGTTGTCCGCGATCGAGACGATGAACTCGGGCGTGCCGCCCACGAGTTCCTCCGCCGAGAGACTCAGCCCGAGACCCGGGAAGTCGATCGAAAAAAGCGCCGGATTGACTTGGTACTCGGCGCCCTGACCCGTCGGGAGCGGAATCGGCGTGCCGGCGAAGGCGAAAGGATCGAATGTCATCGAGACGCTGACCGTGTCGCCGAACGAGAGGCCCGACAAGGGCGGCGCGGTGCCCGGGAGGACGAGCCCGAACGAACCCTGCGCGTCCCACCGGATCAGCGCATCCGGCGCGCCCGCGGCCGCGACGGTCGGCGTCATGAGCAACCCGATGGAACAGAGACCGGCTCGAACTCCGCGCATGATTGATCCTCCTGACTGAGTCGAAGGTAGCGGAGGATGTGCCGGGATCAAACGGATTTCGCCCGAGTCCGGCCGCAATTCACGAAGTTTGCACCGATGCGGGCTCGACGGGGCCCCTTTCTACAAGCCGCATCGTCCACGCGAAGACGATGCAGGTCGCAGCGATGAGCAACGCGCCCAGGAACTGGTGCGTCGTGGCGATGATGAGCGATGGGATGTGCGTCGGGTCGTCCCTGTGCGGGAGCACGACCACGAGCGCGACGAACCCGATCACGAACTGCACGCCCACGCCGTGCGCCATCATCGTGCCGAAGAACTTCATCGAGCGCACATCGGCGTGGCGTGCGCGGGCGCGCAGCCCCGCCAGCAGCGACAACACAACCACGACGATGCTCAGCGTCACATGCGAATGCTGGAACGCGGCGTGGCCTGTGTGCCGCAGGCCCGCGCCGAGGAACAACTGCAACAGGTACGCACCGAGCGCGAGCATCGCAAAGGTCCGCATCAGGGAGTCGGGACGCTTGGCGGCGCCCGCAATCCAGCGCGGCGAGAGGAACGACGCCACCACGCACAGATACGCGAACGTGAGCTGGCCCGACACGCCGTGGAAAATCGCCCACGCGACGGCGGGCTTGGTGTCGATCTCGCGGTTCTCGTCGATCGTGATGCCCTCTTCGACGGCGGTCTTGATGTCCACCGGCGCGACTTCCGCCTGGTTCACGCGCATCCCGCCCGCGACACCCTGTGTGATCACCACGAGCAGCGCGATGACCGCGGCGAGTTTCACCCACTTACGCGGCTCCTTCAGAAGCACCGCGATGGTCAGCACGATCGTGCAGAAGCCCGCGAGAGAGCCGAAGAGGCGGTGCGCATGCTCGTAGTAGATGCCGCCCGTCATGTGCTGGAGGGGGAAGAGGAACATCGGATAGCCGTAGGAGCCCGGCCAGTCGGGCACGGCCTTGCCCGCTTCGGCGCTCGTCACGATGCCGCCCGACAGGAGCACCGGCAGCGCCGAGATCGCGGTGACGACCGCGAGGCGGGAGAGCCAGCGCTGCGTGTCGGCGCCCGCGACGGGCATGCGCGAGCCAACGAAGGCGCCGAGCGCGCCCACGACGGGCCCGAACGCGAGCGTGCCGCCCACCATCAGCCACCAGTTCTCGCGTACCGCGTCCGGCTGATCGGGCGATGCCACGATCGAACCGACAATCAACAGGTTGATGAGACTCGATACCAGGCCCGCGATCGCTCCGCCCGCCACCCCGGGCGAGATAGTCCTCCCAGCGATCACGCCGCCCGCGAGCTGAACGCCCGTCATCAGCCCGGCCGTCATGGCCAAAGGCAGCCGAACGCCGGGCATGTGCGTGAGATACCCGGCGAACCACATCGCGACCGCGGTGCCGAGCCCGACCGTGATGCACCCGATGAGTGGGAGTCGCGCCGCGCCCGACGCTGCCGAGGAATGGTCATGCATGGGGTTCGTCCTGTGTTCGGGTGGTGCTGTCAAACAAGAATCATTCTTGCCAATACAGACCGAAGTCCGTAGAGTCTACCCGGTTCTGAGCGGTCCGGACGGGGCGCGTCCGTGCTGAGAATGAGTATCAGTTACTGCCAGACGCGAAGCGCCCTTGACGGATACCGCACATTCGGAGATTAGTACTGCCTTACCGGAGCCGTTGCGCGATCCGAGAAACGGGCATTGCCCCTTCTCTCGTCGGGGAACGGCATCGAGCGGGCGGCGCGGCGTCGCGCGGACGGTTTCGAGCATGGCTGACGGAGACAAGCATGTCGCTCCTGTTTCCTGAATGGACCAACACACTCCCCAAGGTCGTCGGCGCCGTCGGTGCGCTGGCGACGGTGAGCGTGGTAGCGGGTGTCACCTACTACTTCACGCCGAAGTTCTGGGAGGTGGGATACGAACCGGTCCAACCGGTGAGCTACTCCCACAAGATTCACGTGCAGCAACTCGGCATCGACTGCCGTTACTGCCATTCGCATGTCGAAGAGTCGCCCCACGCGAATATCCCCGACACTCAGACGTGCATGAACTGCCACACGGGCGATGTCGCAACGAGCACGTCGTACCTCAACAGCCGCCTGTGGGAGTCGCACAAGGACAACGCCAATCTCATCAAGGTGCGCTCCGCCGCCGCGAGCGGCGAACCCATCGAATGGCGTCGCGTGCACAAACTCCCTGATTACGTCTACTTCAACCACTCGGCCCACGTGAACACGGGTATCAGCTGCGTCTCGTGCCACGGGCGCGTGGACACCTTCGCCATCGTGCGCCAGGAGCATTCGCTCTCGATGGCGTGGTGCCTCTCTTGCCACCGTGCGCCGGAGAATCACCTCGTCCCGCTGACCGAGGATGATCCTTCGGTCGCTCCGGCGGAGATGCTGAAGGTGACGGACCTCGAACGCATCTCGCGCCTGATCGCTTCGCCCGATCAGAAGGACCGGGGCCTCGGCATCGCCGAGTCGAGGAAGATCGAGCCGCCCTAGAACTGCGGCGCCTGCCACTATTGATTGCGTGATCGACGGAACACAGACACGACGAGACGACCCAACGGACCGCGACGAGACCCGCGGCAAGAGGACGGCAAGACGATGAGCAACATCGAACAGTGCCCATCCACAGAATCGAAGGCCAGCGCAACGCCCTTGCGCGCCGAGGATGTCACGCCCCGTGACATCAGCGCCGCGACCGGCAAGGCGTTCTGGCGCTCGGTCGATGATCTCGTGGGGACCCGCGAGTTCAAGGACTTCGTGCAGCGAGAGTTCCCCGCATTCGCCAGCGAACTGCTCGACGGTTCGCGCCGCCACTTCATGCGCGTGATGGGCGCATCGCTCGCGCTGGCCGGCGTCGCGACGCTCCCCGGTTGCCGACGCCCCGACCACAAGATCCTCGCCTATGCGAAGGACCCCGAGCATGTGATCCCCGGCAAGCCGCTGTACTACGCGACCAGCATGCCGCTGCCGGGGGGCGGCGCCGAGGGCCTGCTCGCCGAGACCTTCGAAGGCCGCCCCGTCAAACTCGAAGGCAACCCGCTGCATTCGTTCAACAACGGCTCGAGCGGCGTGCGTTCGCAGGCCAGCGTGCTCGATCTCTACAACCCCGACCGTGCGCCCAACGCCGAGATTCAGATCGCGGGCGAGGACGGCGAAGCGCTCCCCGAAGTCAAGACGATGGGCACCGCGGAGTTCGGGCGTGCCGCCAAGGGTTTGTTCGAGCCCTACACCGCCACGAGCGGCGCCGGGCTGGCGTTCCTTGTCGAGAAGTCCAGCAGCCCGTCGCGCAACAGTCTCAAGAGCCGCATCACGAGCCGATTCCCCAAGGCCGCGTGGCACGAGTACGAGCCGTCCGATGACGACTCGGGCATCGAGGGCTCGCGCATCGCGTTCGGCGCCCCGCACCATGAGGCGCCCTCGCTCGACAAGGCCAAGGTGGTTGTCAGTTTCGATCGCGACTTCCTGGGCGTCGATGGTGATGTCGCCGAGCAACGCGCTTTCTCGCGCGCCCGGTACACGCCGGGGCCCGGCGGCCGCGCCGCCGGTTCATCGATGAGCCGGCTGTATGTCGCCGAGTCCGCGATGACGCTCACGGGCGGGCAGGCGGATCACCGCGTCGCCATGGCGCCTTCGAAACTCGTCGCGATGCTCGCGGCAGTTGCCTCGGGTCTTGAGATCGGCAATGTGGGCATGCGCGGGCCGCTCACGCAGATCGCCTCCGGGGCGCACCTCTCGGCGACCGAAGAGAAGTGGCTCACCGGCGTCGTCGCCGACCTCAAGAGCCACCGCGGCGAGTCCGTTGTGCTGGGCGGGCGCACGCTCCCGGCCGGTGCCCGCGCGCTGATCCACGCGATCAACGCCGCTCTCGGGAACGCCGGCAAGACCGTCCGCTACACGCCGATGCAGGGCGCTACAACCAGCGAGTCGGCGATTCGCTCGCTCAGCGCGAGCATCGACGCGGGCAGCGTCGAGACGCTCGTCATCATCGGGTGCAACCCGGTATACGACGCGCCCGGCGATCTGAACTTCGCCGACAAACTCGCCTCGGACAAGGTCCGGCACACGACTCACCTCGGTGATCGGTGCGAGACCGCGGCCGCGTGCGAGCACCATGTGCGCCGTTCGCACTTCCTCGAGGCGTGGGGCGACACGATCAGCGCCGACGGCGCGTACTCCGTGACCCAGCCCATGATCAAGCCGCTCTTCGACACGATGAGCGACCTCGAACTCCTGGCGCTCGCCGCCGGCGATACGAGCGACGGGTACGAGGTCGTCCGGCGCACGATGCGCGAGGTGGTCAGCCCCGCGGGCGATTTCGAGAACGCATGGCGCCGGGCGCTGCACGACGGCGTCGCCTCCAAGCCCGTCGCGTCGTTCACAGCGCCCCCGACACGCGACGCTCAGATCGCACAATCGCTCTCCGATTGGCGCGCCTCGGCCGAGCACAAGGCGGCCGGTGAGGGCGCCGTCGAGGTGGTCTTCCGCCCCTGCGCCAAGGTGCACGACGGGCGCTTCGCCGACAACGCGTGGCTCCAGGAACTCCCCGACCCGATTACGAAAGTCACATGGGACAACCCCATGCTCGTGAGTCTGGCCACCGCCAAGAAACTCGGGCTCAAGACCGACCGCCATCTGCGCGGCCCGCAATACAACTATGTCGATGTCGCGACCGTGACCGTCGATGGCCGCTCGGTCGATGTGCCCGTCTGGGTGCAGCCCGGCCTCGCCGACGACTGCGCGGTCCTCACGCTCGGCTACGGACGCACGGTGAGCGGGCGCGTCGCCTTCAAGACGGGCGCCGATGTCTATCCGCTCCGCGGCGAGGGCTCGTGGAGCGTCGCGCACGGCGCGTCGGTCAAGCGCGCGGGCAAGTCCTCGTACATGATCGCCAACACGCAGGACCACTGGGCCATCGAGGGGCGCGGTTTGCTCCGCGAGGTCGACCTGTCGGCGTGGCACAAGTACGGCGATCAGCGCGACGAGCATGCTCTGGACGCCTACGGCCGCGAGCGTGATCTCTCCTTCGGTCAGAGACTCGGCATCGAGAGCCACGCCCCGGCGAATGTCAACTCATACAACCAGAAGGGCGACGGCGGCATCACCGGGCTCGCCGACGAAATCGTCTATTGGGAAGCCGACGAGCACGGCAAGCCGAAGCGCGACGCACG
>CALFMQ010000167.1 GCA_937879825.1 uncultured Phycisphaerales bacterium | reverse complement strand
CGGCTTCCGCCGACCGGGCACTCATCTATTCATGTCAGGGGGAGTGACGTGTTTCCTCCCGACATGTAGGCAACCCACCTCACCAACGGAATCAGAACGAGGCGGGATACACACCGAATATACCGATGATGCGGCCGCTGCCAACAGAAAATTCACGAAAAGGCACCCCCCTGTTAAAGCGGGCGAAGATTCCACCAACAATTCTCGTCCGGATACCATGCCGGCCGGATGCCCGACCCCGCGACACTCAGCTTCCTGGACCCCGCCGCGGGCATGTTGGCCCTTTCTATCGGACTTCCCGTCCTGCTCCTGTTCTACTTCCTCAAACTGCGCCGCCGCCCCGTCCGCGTCTCTTCTTCAATGCTCTGGCAAGACGCCGCACGCGATCTCCAGGTCAATGTCCCCTGGCGGCTGATCCGCCCCTCGTGGCTCCTCTTGCTGCAACTCCTGATACTGGCGCTCCTTGCGGGCGCACTCGCCCGCCCGGTCCTCGAAGTCCGGACCCTGCCCCCGGGCCGGACCATCATCGTCCTCGACCACTCCGCATCGATGGCAGCACCCAGTCCCGGGACCGGCGCCACCCGCCTCGACGAAGCCAAGTCCCGCGCCGGCGACCTCCTCCGACGCCTCGCCGACGCCAGGGACGCCCGCTTCTCAATCGTCTCCAGCGCCTCCCGGCCTGTTGTGCGCTACTCCGACGGTGCCGACGCCGGTGCCGCCGTCGCCGCCATCGCCGCGATCGAACAGACCGATGAGCCCGGCGACCCCGAGCCCCTCTTCCAGCTCCTCAGAGCCATGACCGCTCCCGCCTCAGGGGACTCCGAGGGCGCCGACTCAACGCCGGTCCGTGTCGTCCTCTTCTCAGATGGAAGCGACGCCGAGCGCCTCCAGCGCGGCACGGGGACTTCGCTGACCGGCCTGGGCGATGTGAACTTCGAGTTCATCCGCGTCGGTCAACCAGAGAGCGAACGCCCGCCCGAGAACGCATCCATCGTGGCGCTCTCCGCCCGCCGCGACTACGACGATCCGTCCCTGATCCGTGTTTTCTGCGCCATCGAGCACAACGCCGACCGCGCCCGCTCCATCGCGCTTAAGGCAACACTCTTGACGGACTCGGCCCAAGCGCCCCTCGACATCGGCGCATGGACACTCGATCTCCCCCGCGCAGCGCCCGATGCGCCGGGCCGCGCCACAAGATCGTTCGAGTTGGTTGCTCCGAACGGCGGCCTTCTGGAACTCCGCCTGATCGCGAGCGATGCGCTCGCCTCCGACAACGCCGCTTGGATGATGCTCGAGTCGCCCGCGCCGCCCCGTATCTGGCTCGTCCGGCCCGATGACGCCGCGCAGACCGCAGCGTCCGCTTCGCTCGTCGACGCGATCGAGGCCATCGTCGGGGCCCGGCCCCGCGCCGTCAGCGCGTCGGAGTACGAGGCCGCGTCCACCATCGACGCCGACATCGTGATCTTCGACGCCGTCCGCCCATCGCGTGTGCCGCCGATCCCAACCATCAGTTTCGGCGCCGGCCTCCCCATCCCCGCGCTCCTCGTCGAGTCGGTCGAGACCGCCCGCCCCACACAAGTCGCGTTCTGGACCCGCTCGGACCCGCTGATGCGCGGCGTCACGTTCGCCGCCACCATCATCAACAAACCCCGCGCCATCGTCCTCCCCGATACCGAAGCCCCCGGCGCCGCCGTGCGCGACGCCCGCGTCATCGCGCGCGGCTCCGACGGCCCCCTGATCGCCGAACTCCGCGATACCGCCCGCCGCATCGTCATCGCATTCACGCTCGATGAGACCAACTGGTGGAAGGAGCCCTCCTTCCCCGTCTTCATGGCCAACGCGATCGAGCAACTCGCCGGCGCCGCCAACACCGAAGGCGAGGCGGGAACCATCGCACACACCGGAGCGTCGGTAGACCTCCGGTGGAGTCCGACCACGACCGACGCCGTCGTGACCGGCCCGGCGGGATTCTCGCGCCGAGTTCCCCCCGCGCCCTCCGGCACGCTCGCCGTCGGGTCGCTCCCGTTCGCCGGTGTGTATTCAGTCGAAGGCAGGCCCGCCATCGCTGCCAGTGTTCTCGATCCCATCGAGTCCGGTCTCGCCACCCGCGACACCCTCACCATCGCGGGCCGGTCCGTCGCCACGACCGCCGTTGCACGCCTCGCCCCGCGCGAGATCTGGTGGTGGTTCGTCCTCGCCGCCGCGGCACTCCTCGCGGTCGAGTGGTGGGCCTTCGCCCTCCGCATGCGCACCTAGCGCCTTTCGGGTACCGTCGATGCCATGACCACACGACACGGGATCGCAACAAATCTACGGCTCGCATCGATCGCCATGGCGATCCTCACGGTGCCCTGCGCCGCCGCATCGGCGCAGGACGAAGAACCCGCGCCCGCCAAGGCCGACTCGTCCGACATCTCGCTCTCGCTCCGCGCCGGCGCGTCGCACACATTCGCGGCGGACCTCGATGACGACGGCGGCGGGGGCGATGTCTCGGTGAGCCGCGCCAATGCCGACTTCATCATCGATTGGGCCCCCGCCGACAAGTTCCGATTGTCGGTCGCGCTCCGGAACGAAATCTCCTGGTATGACTTCGCCGGAAACTCAAGCGCCGCGTTCGATGACATCATCGACGATGCCTACGAACACCATCTCTCCTTCCGTGCTACGTGGATCCTCGACGGCGGAAACTCCATCTCCGCGCTCGGCTCCATCAACACCGGATACGAACCCGGCGCCGACTTCGGAGACTCGCTCACCTACTCCGCCGGTGCCGCCTACGGTTTCAAAGTCAACGACAATCTGTCGCTCACGCTGGGAGTCGCCGTCCGCACACGCCTCGAAGACAATGTCCTCGTCCTGCCCATCATCGGTGTGGACTGGCGCATCAACGAGAAGATCACGCTGACATCGGAAGGACTGGGCGCACGCCTGAGTGTCGCGATCCGCGATGACCTCGATGTCTTCCTCCGCGCCGGCGCCGAACTCCACGAATACCGCCTCGACGACGACAACTCGGCCCTCCCCGGGGGCGTCCTCTCCGACTACCGGGTCCCCGTGGCCCTCGGCCTGACATGGAGCCCATCCGAAGCGATCTCGCTCACGTTCGAAGGCGGCGCGGTCGTCTGGCAGGAATACAATCTGCTGCGGAACGACGACGAGATCGACGATATCAACACCGATCCCGCGGCCTTCATCGGCTTCCGCCTCAACCTGATGTTCTAGGAATGGCGCGCCTACCCTCCGCGTGATGACCGCATCCCCCGACAACACAGCGCCGATCGTGGGAATCGATCTGGGCACCACCAACTCCCTCGTCGCGTACGCAGACGAGAAGGGCCCGCGCATCCTCGCCGATGCCCACGGCGCTCGCATGCTCCCCAGCGTCGTGCGGTTCAACGCCGAAGGCCGCGCCGTCGAAGTCGGCGAGCGCGCCCGCCGGCAGACCATCCTCGAACCCGCGTGGACCGTCTCCTCCGTCAAGCGCCTGATGGGCCGCTCCGCGCACGACGCCTCCGAGGACCTGCAATACCTCTCCTACGAAGTCGTCGAGGGCGCGCACAACACCGCGCGCATCAGACTCCCTTCCGGCGTCGAACTCTCCCCACCGCAGGTGTCAGCGTGCATCATCCGCCAACTCGCCCAGCGGGCAAGCGATGCGCTCAAGCAGCCCGTCACCCGCGCCGTCATCACCGTCCCGGCGTATTTCGATGACGCCCAGCGACAGGCCACCCGCGACGCCGGACGCCTCGCCGGCCTCGATGTCCTCCGAGTTGTCAACGAGCCCACCGCCGCCGCGCTCGCCTACGGCATCGGTCTCCACCGCGCCGCGCCCGAAACCGTCGCCGTCTACGACCTCGGCGGCGGCACCTTCGATGTCTCCATCCTCCGCGTCGTCGCCGATCAAGGAACGGATTTCTTCCAGGTCCTCTCCACCGCCGGCGACACGCACTTAGGGGGCGACGATGTCGATCGCCTCCTTATCGACCTGATTCTGCGAGAAGCATCCGCGCAGACCGCCACGCAACTCACGCCCTCGCCCGGCGTCATGCAGGAACTCCGGCTCCTCGCCGAGCGCATCAAGATCGCGCTCTCCGACAACGACACCGCCTCATTCTCCATCGACATCGACGGCACATCATTCCATCGCACCATCGCCCGCGCCGAGTTCGAAACACTCATCACCCCGTGGGTCGAGCGCACCATCGCCTGCTGCCGGCGCGCCCTCCGCGACTCCAAACTGGATGCATCATCAATCGACCGTGTCGTGATGGTGGGGGGGTCATCACGGATCCCCCTCGTGCGCTCGCGCGTCGGCGCGTTCTTCGACACCGATCCCTACACCGCCGTCGACCCCGACGAGGTCGTCGCCCTCGGCGCCGCCGTGCAGGGAGCCATTCTGCGGGGAGGGGCCGGCGGCAGAGATGCGCTGCTCCTCGATGTCCTGCCGCTCTCGCTCGGGATCGAGACCGCGGGGGGCGGCGTCGCCAAGATGATCGTCCGCAACTCGATGGTCCCCGCCCGCGCCACCGAGATGTTCTCGACCTCCGTCGACGGGCAGACCGCCATCAAGATTCATGTCGTCCAGGGCGAGCGCGAGATGGTCGCCGACTGCCGATCACTCGGACAGTTCATCGTCCGCGTCCCCCCGATGCCCGCCGGCATCCCGCAACTCGAAGTCGAGTTCCTCGTCGATGCCAACGGCGTCCTCCGCGTCAGCGCCACCGAGCGGCGCTCCGGCGAGAAGGCCGCCATCCAGGTCGTCCCCTCGCACGGCCTCTCCCGCGACGAGATCGACCGCCTCGAGCGCGAAGCGCTCGAGCACGCCCGCGATGACATGACCCGCCACCGCATCGCCGATCTCATCACCAACGCCCGCCTCGATATCCGGTGGGTCAACAAAGCGATCGACCGTGCGGGCGACGCTCTCGAACCCGAATACCGTCGCGAACTCGACCAACACATCAACCACCTGGCCGACCTCGCAGACCGCGCCGAGGCCGACTGGCAGTCCGTCGACCCCAACAAGTTCTACAAGGCCAAGCAAACGCTCGATGAGCGTTCCGTGAAGTTGCACGAGTTGAGCATCACCCGGTCGTTGCAGGGCGAGTAGCCGCCGCCCGCGGCTACAATGCCCCGCTCGACTGGGGAGCCATCGGATGCCCGCGAACGATCGAACAAACAACGGATGGTCACGCCGCGGTTTCCTCACCGCCACCGGTCTCGGCGCCGCCGGCCTAAGTCTCGGACTCCCGGCGCGCCGCGCCGATGCCGCCCCGCAGGAGCGCCGCACCGCCTCGAACCTCATCTTCATGGTCGCCGACGGCATGAGCGCCGGCACGCTCGCCATGGGCAACCTCCTGCATCAGCAGATCCACGCCAAGCGGTCGAGCTGGATCGACCTCATGCACAACGAGCGCACCGTCCGTGCACTGATCGACACCCGATCCGCCGACTCCTTCGTCACCGACTCCGCGGCCTCCGCCTCCGCATGGTCTGTCGGCTCGCTCGTCAACAACGGTGCCATCTCCACGCTCCCCGACGGCAAGCCCCTGTCGCCGATTCTGCTCACCGCCAAAGAGGCGGGCCTCGCGACCGGCCTCGTCACCACCACAAGAGTCACCCACGCCACGCCCGCAGCATTCGCCGCCAATGTCGATGACCGCAACCTCGAACAGGAGATCGCAACGCAACTCCTCGATCGCGGGTTCGATCTCGTCATGGGCGGCGGCGCCAGGTTTTTCAAAGGTCTGCCGCTCGACGCTCATCGCGTCATCAGATCACGCGATGAGATGCACGCGCTCGCCCCGGACGAGAACGAGCACATCCTTGGCATCTTCACCGACTCGCACATGCACTTCGAGGTCGAGCGCCCCGACTCAGAGCCATCCCTCGTCGAGATGACGCATTTCGCGCTCCGCAACCTCTCCAAACGCAAAGGCGGATTCTCGCTCCAGATCGAGGGCGGCCGTGTCGATCACGCCGGGCACAACAACGACCCCGCCGGTCTGCTCTACGACCAACTCGCGTTCGACGCCGCCGTCGCCGCCGCCGCCGAGTTCGCCCTCTCGCGCGACGACACACTCCTCATCATCACCACCGATCACGGCACCGCGAACCCCGCCCTCACGGACTACACAACCGCCGGAGCCGCCGGCTTCGAGCGCGTCCACGCGTTCAAGCAATCCTTCGAGTGGATCGAGGCGCAGGTCGCCCGCTCCTCCGACCGAAGCGCTCAGTTCATGGCGCAACTCGTTCAGCAGGCGACATCGATCGACATCTCCGATGACGAAGCCGGCCTCCTCGCACGCTGGGTGGCGGGCGACAGAGTCGATCCCTTCACGCTGGCCAACGCGAAGTTCGGCCCACTCGGCTCCATCATCTCCAACCACACAGCGATCGCGTTCCTCTCCCCCAACCACACCTGCGACTTCGTCGAACTCACCGCGCTCGGCCCCGGCTCGTCCCGCATCAGGCCCCAGATGGCCATCAACGAAGTCCACGAGGTCCTCCGCGCCGCCCTCGACCTGCCGGGCCCAAAGGCGCTCTGACCTACTCGCGTTCGTGATCGCCCGCGGCGTAGATGATCGCGATGGAGCCGTCCGTCGAGCACGTCGCGATACCGCGTCCGTCGGGTGAGAAGCCGACATCGTACGGCGCGTCCAGATGGGGCCGAAGCGTGAGAAGCGAACCGCCCCGCGCAACATCGACAACATGCAGCGTCTCGCCCGCGATCGCCAGCCGCGAGCCGTCAGGCGAGAATGAACAGCGATGGAGCGCCTCGTCCGTGTCCATCAGTACCCGGACCAACGCACCCGACGCCACATCCCAGAGCATCGCCTTGCCATCGCCGCCGCACGACGCGAGCAGCGCGTCATCACGCGAGAACGCCAGCCCCGACACATTGCCGCGATGCCCCGCGAGTTCCGCGATCTTCTGCTCGTCCGGGATCGACCAGAGGATCACACCGCCGTCCGCCCCCGCCGTCGCAAGCAGTGCTCCGTTCCGCGAGAACGCGACGCGCATCACCTGCCCCGCGTGCCCCGTCAGGCACACCGGCTCGTGCGAGTCGTCGTTCCACCACAACCACACCGATCCATCGGTCAGCCCCGCCGCGACAACCCCGCCGTCCGGCGAGATCGCGCAGTCGTACACACCCGCCGGATGCTGATACGAGTGCAAGACTGTCCGATCCGGCATCGACCACACCTTGACGGACCGATCCCACGACCCCGTGACCAGTCTCGATCCGTCCGCGCTGTAGCACATCGTGTGGCAGGTCGATCCGGGGTGCGCCGTCCAGCGCTCGACGGACTCTCCGGTGCGCGCATCCCAGATATGCACGCTCCCGTCGAAGCACGACCCCGTGACCGTGCTGCCGTCCGCCGAGAACACCGCGCTGTACACGCCCTCGCTCGCATGCCGCGCGTGGACCGTGTTCCCCGCGTCCCGCGCCGAGTCCCAGCGTCGGACCGTCCCGTCATACCCCGCCGTCACCAGCGACGAACCGTCATTGGTAAACCGCACGCCTCGAACATGGCCCGTGTGCCCCACGAGCGTGGCGGCGGGTGTCCAATCTACCGTTCGCCACACGCGCACCGCCCCGTCCGCCCCCGAGCACGCCACCCGCGATCCGTCCCGCGAGAACGCGACGCCAAGCACATCGAGCTTCGGGCCGTGCAGCGTCGCCACAACCGCACCGTGCTCCAGATCAACAAATCGAACCGTCGAGTCCCGCGAACCCGCCGCGGCCAGCTTGCCATCCGCCGACACCGCGATACAGGTCGCCGCGTTGTACAGCCCGTCATCCGGCAGCGCGATATCCCGCACCTCCGAGTCGTCGCGCACCCCGACAACATGCACCAGACCGTCCCACGAAGAGACAACGACCCGCGCACCATCCGGCGTGAATGCAATCCCGCTGAGCGGCTTCACACCCGCCTCGGTCTCGCGCACAACCCCGCCGCTCCGCGGATCCCAGATACGCACGAACCCGCGCACCGCCGGGTCCTTCTCGGTCATCCGCCATGAACACACCGCCACCAACGAAGAGTCCGGCGAGAACGCGATGTCCGCCAGCGCCTGGTTCGGCAGATCGAACACAGACATCAACTCGCCCGATGCAGCGTCCCACACCACCGCTCGCTGATCGCGCGAGACCGTCGCGATCATCCTCCCGTCGGGCGAGAACTTTGCGCTGTACACCTGCAGCGAGTGATCCCCGACCGCCCGAAGCACATCGAATGTCGCCGCCGACCGAACATCCACACCCCCATCCGTCGCCGCCGTGAGGATCAATCGCCCGTCCGCCGAGATATCAATCGAACTCAACGATCCATGCCCGCTCGCAACGGACGCGACAGAGGTGTCGAGAACGCCCGCCAGGTAGTCGTACTCCCAGCCGCGAAAGGCGACCGGCGCAGCCCGCAGCCACCGGCGCGCCTCGTCGTACTCGCCGAGCCGGTAATGCGCGT
>CALFMQ010000166.1 GCA_937879825.1 uncultured Phycisphaerales bacterium | reverse complement strand
CCTGGGGCCCGAGTCTCCGCGCCGCACGCGCGCTCATCCGCGAATTCAGGCCCGCAGCCCTTGTTACGACCGGCGGCTTCGTCTCCGCGCCCGTCGCCCGTGCCGCCCGTCTGGAGCGAGTCCCGGTCATTCTCATCGCCCTCGACGACCCGCCCGGCAAGGCGTCTCGCCTCATCGCTCGTCGCGCCGATCGCAGGTTCTTGGCGACCTTCGCCGCCAACTCACCCGGCTGGGACGCCATCCCCCCGATCGTCCGGCTCCGCGCTATCGGCGGCGACACCCCGAGCCACTGCCGGGAACGCCTCGGGCTCGATCCCAGCAAACCCACACTGTTCATCACCGGCGGCTCGCAGGGCGCCCGCTCACTGAACGAGACCCTCATCCACATCGCCCCGCAACTCGCCGAGATCGCGCCCGGGTGGCAGGTCTATCACCAGTGCGGCTCGGGTGACATCCTCGAACGCCTCGAGCACGCCTACTCTGACGCCCGCATCCCCCACAAACTCGTGGAGTATTGCATCGACATGGCCGATGCCTGGGGCGGCGCCGATCTCGCAATCGCCCGCGCCGGCGCGGGCACCGTCGCCGAGGTCGCGCGCAACGCCGTCCCGACCATCTTCCTGCCTTACCCATATCACGCAGACCAACACCAGAAGCGCAACGCATCGCCCCTCGTGAACGCAGGCGGCGCGATCATCCTCGACGACACCACCCGCGCCGACACCAACGCGCCGGTGCTGACCCGCACGATCGGCGAACTCGTCGCCGACGAACCCTCGCGGCAGAAAATGAAAGCCGCGCTGAAAAATCTTGCATCCGAAGACGGCGCCGAAACGGTCGCAAAGTTCATCGTGTCGCTTGACGCACGCCGCACCGAATCTGACCTTTGATTCATCCACAACCAGACTCTGGCGCGCACCCGCCGCTGCTACACTCCATCCAATGGAAGAGAGAAACTTCAAGCCACATGACGCCACTCGCGGCGGCCGCTGCGTTCTGATCGCCCCTTCCGCTCCCCCCGCGGAGCTGATGGACGCCCTTAACCGCAAGCAACTCGATATCCGCGAGCATCACTCGATCATTTCTGCGATGGGCGAGATCATGGCGCACGCGCGCCTCGTCAGATCCGGTGCGATCCGTGAGCCGCTCGTGCTGCTCATCGTCGATCGCGCCCGCGTGCCCCGCGCCGATGATCTAGTTGCGGCATGCGCGATGTACGCGCCCCACGCCGTCGCATGGACCTACGACCAGAGCGCTAAGCCTGCCCTCCGCTCCTATCAAAGCGCTGTATCGAACACGCCCCGCCCCGAACCCGTACCAACTCCGGCCGCCACCCCGGCGCGTCAGTCACCCAAGATCGTCATCTCTCACACGCCGCCCCCCTCGCCGCAGATCACCGTGGTCCGGCGCAAGGGAGGGGGGGGCGAGCCCAATCTCCGTCTCACCGGCTCTGGGCCTGCTCCTAACCCGGCGCCAGAGCCGAAACCCGCTCCGCGCGACGAGTCGCCGCAATCCCAACCGCCGACCGAGCCGCCGGCGCTGACCGACGACGAACTCCGCATGCTCCTCTCCGACGATTGGAATCCCTCGCAAGGCAAGGAACGCGACAACAAATGACCGCGACCGCTACGACCAACTCGCAGATCCGCGTCCTCGCGCTGGGACGCTCCAACGCCGCGCGCACCCTCGCGTTGGACCCGCGCGCTGAAGTCTTCGCGGCCGCCGACGAACTCACCGCCATCGGAGAGCTCGGCACCCTCGCGCCCGCGCCCGGCACGCCCACGCTCGTCCTCGTGTCCGAGCGCGCCCGACGGATCGAGTCTCTGCCCCAGACGCTCGAAGTCCTCCGGTCCCTCGAACCCGACGCGCGCTTCGTCGCGGTGATGGAGGGACGCCAGCGCATCGACGCCATCCCGGGAATCGACGCCTGGGTCCACGCCGATGACTCCGCCGACACGCTCATCAGCGCCGCCCGTCATCCGGCCGCTCCCACGAAAGCCCAAACGCCACCCCCGCGCAACGGCACCCCGGCGGCACAAGAGAAGGCGGAGCCCCCCGCGCCGGCTACGGCTCCGCGAGTCGAAGCGACTCCGCAAGTCGAAAAGAGTCCTCCCGAGTCGCCACGCTCAAACCCGACCCCGACCGCCGACATCAAGGGATCACCCTCGGGCGAGGCCGCCATTCTTGAGGCCCTCACACACGCCCGGGACCCGATGCCCGCACTCCTCGAACACATCAGCGCCAAACTCGGCGCGGGCTCACTCCGGTTCATCAGCGCATCCGAAGCGCCCCAGCCGCCCGATTGCAAGCCGGGCGAGCACGGTTCCGCCGTCGCGTCCGCGGAGCACCAGCACGGCTGGCTCGTCGGTCCCGCCTGTATCGCCCAGACGCTCGACCTCGAGGCCCACACGCTCGCGCTCTGGCTGACGACCCGCGCCCAACTCACCCAGCTCCGTCACGAGGCCTACACCGACCCCCTCACCGGCGCGTGGAATCGGCGCTACTTCGAACGGTTCACGAACTCGCTCTTCCAGAACGCGTCATCGCTCCGCCGGCCCGTCACGATCCTCCTCTTCGATATCGACGACTTCAAGCGCTACAACGACGCCTACGGCCACGAAGCCGGCGACGACATCCTCCGCGAGACCGTCCGACTCCTGAACTCCACCGTCCGCGCCGACGACCGCGTGTGCCGCATCGGGGGCGATGAGTTCGCCGTGATCTTCAACGAGCCGACCGGCCCGCGCGACGCCGCCAGCCACCACCCCACCTCCATCCACGACATCGCCTCGCGTTTCCGCAAGCTCCTCCGCGATTGCCGATTCCGCCACGTGGGCGAGCAGATGCAGGGCAAACTCACCATCTCGGGCGGGCTGGCGACCTACCCGTGGGACGGCACCACCCTCGAGGACCTCGTCCGCCACGCCGACCGCCTGATCCTCGAGTCCAAACGCCAGGGCAAGAATGTCATCTGCTACGGCTCGGGATGCGCCCTGCCCCCCAACGACTCCGGGGACGCCCCCGCGATCCACCAGTAACGGCTGATTTGCCAAAATCACCCCTTCCGCCCCAAGATACGCCCCGTCGGGCCCACCGGACGGGGATTGTCCGGGGCGGTTTGCCAACGGGTCTTGGCGTGCCATTAACTCAGTGGGAGATGCACCGTGCAGGAATACGAAACGCTCAAGCAACTCGTTAACGAAGTCGCCGACGATCTGGCCAAGGCCCAGGGCGGGAACAAGGCCGCCGGCACCCGAGTTCGCAAGCAGATGCAGGAAATCAAGAATCTCGCTCAGGACATCCGCAAGAAGGTCCTCGAGTTCCGCGGCTCCGGCGACTGATCGATCGATCCGGAAACACTCGTCGCGAC
>CALFMQ010000165.1 GCA_937879825.1 uncultured Phycisphaerales bacterium | reverse complement strand
AAAGAGAATTGAAATTAGACCAGTAGTAGAGAGGCCTGTCGGTTGGTGGAATACGGCCCAAACACGCGTCAAAAACATCGAAACAATGGGCAGTTATGCCGCCGGCTGGCTCGTGGAAAACCCGACCGTTCGCGGACGGTTAGGTGCTGTTGGTGGCGGTGCGGACCCTCGAAATCGACGACCGCTCCAGAGACCGCGGTTCTGTCGGGTCTGGTCGCCGGTAGCGCCTCGTCAACCAACAGGTTTTCCACATCGCGGCCGACACCCCCCGGCACGGGCGGTGCGCGGGGTCGGCGCATGAGAAATCCTTTGACGTCCGTTGAACCTTCCGGATGGTGCGTGGCCCCACGAACGACCCGAGACCACTACTCGGCGTCGAGTCCGAAGCGCTGCTCGACCGACTCGATGAAGTGGTCGAGCGTCTCGTCCTCGGTGCGCTTCCGGGCGATCGTGCGGACGGCGTGCATGACGGTGGTGTGGTCCCGGCCGCCGAAGTACCCGCCGATCTCTTCGAGCGAGAATCGCGTGTGCTGACGGAGCAGGTACATCGCCACCTGGCGCGGGAAGGCGATGGACTTCTGGCGACGCTTGGACTGCAGGTCGGGCAGACGGACATTGAAGTAGTCCGTGACCGAGGCGATGAGCTGGTCGGTGGAGACCTGCGGCTTGAGTTCCTTGATCGTCTCGCCGAGCGACTCGCGGACGGACTCGAGGGAGAGTCGGCGTCCGTCCAGCTGCTGAATCATCTGGAGTCGGGTGATCGCGCCCTCAAGCTCCCGGACATTCCGCTGCACGTGCTGCGCGATGAATGAGGCGGCATCGTCGGGGATCGTCAGGCCCCGGATCGAGGCCTTGCGTTTGAGGATCTCGATGCGTGTCTCGAAGACCGGCGGGCGCACATCGATGACTAGGCCGCTCTTGAAACGGCTGACGAGACGCGACTCGAGGTCCGGGATGTCATCCGGCGGTGCATCAGAGGACAGCACGATCTGGCGCCCCGCCTGGTGAAGATTGTTGAAGGTGTGGAAGAACTCCTCGCGCGTGCTGGCACGCCCGGTGAGGAACTGGATGTCGTCGATGATGAGCAGGTCGAGATTCAGCACACGATCGCGGAAGTCGGCGAGTTGTCCGGACTGCATCGCGGCCTGGAGGTCGGTCGTGAATCCTTCCGCGGAGGTGTAGTGGATATTCGCATCGGGGCGCGTCGCTTTGACTTCGAGCCAGATCGCCTGGAGGAGGTGCGTCTTGCCGAGACCCACACCGCCGTAGATAAAGAGCGGGTTGTATTCGCACCCCGCGTCGCGCGCGACGGCCTTGGCGGCGGCGTGCGCCAAGCGGTTCTCTTGTCCGACGATGAAGTTGTCGAAGGTGTGATCCGGCGACACCGGGAGCGACTCTCGCCACGACGGCCCGGCGTTCGCGCCGACGGGCGGCACGATCACCTGTTTGCGGGGCTTGCCGTTGGTCTTTGTGTGCCCGTTGCCCGCCGCGTGATGCGGCGCCGCATCCATCGGACCGATGAACCGCACCGTGAGCAACCGCTCGGTGACCGACTGGACCGCCGCGGAAAAGACCTCGGAGCAATGCTTCTCGAGGTAGTTGCGGTGCACATCCTGCGGGGCGCGCAGGCGATACACACCATCGGCGACCCCGATCGGCTCGATATCGTCAAACCACTGACGGCAGATCTCGTGCTCATGGGCGCGAAGATGCGACAACACCTTCTCCCAGATCTCGCGATCGGGGTCGGCCATGGTCTTATCCTTTGCCGGCGAGGCCGGATGAGAGTCAACGAAAGAAGAGTCACGGGAAGAGGTTTTTGGCTCTCCGTGCGCCGCGCGGCCACCATACCCACCGTGGCGTTGCGGCTATCCCAACAGTGTCCACAAACCTAAGGCCCGGTAAACAACCTGTCAACAATAACGCGCCGCGATTCGCGACGAATCGGCGGACATGTCACGCCGAAGCGCCGGCGCTCCGCTGCGCCTCCATACGGGCTGCGTCCTCGGCCTGTCGTTCATACAACGCCTTGTTTCGCCGGTGATCCATCAGAAACTCGACGCGATCGGCGTGTTCGCGCTTGACAAGTCGCATCAATCGTTTCCGCGCCTCGACGATGTTCGACCGGCGTGACACGTGCACCAGCACGAGTCTCTGGCACTCGAGCACCGGCAGCCATTCGGCGATGTGCGACAGGTGCAGGTGCTTGCCGATCCTTGCGCGGTCCTGGTGGTCATCATCGACAAAGGTGCACTCGCAGATGACGATCTGCGCCTTGCGCACGTCGTCGCGCACCATCACGGGTCCCGGCGGCGTATCACCCAGGTACGCGACGAGGGGCACCTTCAGGATGCGCGTGATCTCTGTGCCGCGCTCCTTGAGTTCGCGCAGTTTCTCCTGCGGGAGTCCGGCGTATTCTTCGAGTAGTTTGCTCCGGCGTTCGTACACGACGTAGCCGCTCGACGGGCTGGCGTGCTCCGTTTCGAACATACGCACGAAGATGTTGTTCTTGATCTCGTATTCCTGCTCCGGCGCCATCGGGATCAGGTTGTAGGGCGTCACCTGTTGCTCGAGGTCGACATACCCCTCCATCATCTTGCGGATCGCCGGGGCCATACCCTCGTGGCAGATGATGTTGGCCTCGCCCATCCCCTGGAAGTGGCGCTGCGAGCAGAAGTACGCCAGCCCGCCGACATGGTCCATGTGGCCGTGCGAGATCGCGACAAACTTGGCGGGCAGCGCCGAGCGTGGGCACTCGCCCATGTCGAAGCACACATCCAGCTCGGGCACAAAGATGCTCGTGGCCTCTCCCGCTACGGAGACGCCCTGGACACGGAACGGCGGGATGAACAGGAAACCGAGGCCGCCGTCGCGCGGCGGGGGCTTGGGAATCATCGGTAATCCTCCGGCCCCGGGTTGTCGCCCGGCGCGGATGAGAAGTCAGAAGGAGTCACACCAGCGCCCCGACTGTATTCGACACAGCGCCCCAGTCAACCCGCCGCCCCGGCATCCTCCGGAGAACCGGCGCACCGGCCTCGCGGTATCGTGAGCGCGACATGGGCCACGAACACCCCCCGACCAACGACTCACCGGCGCTCCTGCGCGAGCAGACGCATCGCATCGCGCACCTGGCCCGACTGGAACTCACCGACGAGCAGGCGGAGATGTACGCGACGCAGCTCTCGCGCGTGCTGGCGTATGTCGAGCAACTTCGGGCGCTGGACCTCGATGGCGTTACGCCGATGCTCCACCCGCACGACCGGTATGGGGAGCCGGTGGCCGATGATCCGCGCGAGGGACTCGGCCCGGGCGTTATCAAGCGCCTCGCGCCGGAGTCCGAGGGGGCGTTCATCCGTGTGCCCAAGGTTCTGGGCGAGGGCGGCGGCGCATGAGCGCCAAAGAGTCAATGACTATGGCGCAGGCCGCCGAAGCGGTCGCATCGGGCCGGACCGGTGCCGAGGGGCTTGTTGCCGAGGCGCTGGATCGGACTCGTGCGATCGGGTCGCACCTGAACTGCGTGCTCCAGTCACTGGATGAGGATGCGCTGGCGCGCGCCCGCGCAACCGACACGAGGCGGAGAGCGGGCGGACCGATCGGGCCATTGGGCGGCGTTCCGATCATCCTCAAGGACAACATCGTTCTGGACCGGGGAAGGACGACCTGCGCATCGAAGATGCTCGAGCGATACGAGTCGCCCTTTTCGGCAACCGTTGCGAACAAACTCGAAGCCGCCGGCGCGATCGTCATCGCCAAGGCGAATCTTGATGAGTTCGCGATGGGATCGTCGGGCGAGAACAGCGCGTTCGGTCCGGCGAGAAACCCGTGGGATCCCACGCGCGTGCCGGGTGGATCGTCCTCCGGGTCGGCGGTATCCGTGTCGGCTCGCCTCGTCTCCGGCGCGCTGGGCTCCGACACGGGCGGGAGCATCCGTCAGCCGGCATCGCATTGCGGCGTGGTCGGGCTCAAGCCGACCTATGGGCGTGTTTCGCGCTACGGGCTGGTCGCGTTCGCTTCGAGCCTGGATCAGATCGGGCCGATCACGCGCACCGTCGAAGACGCGGCGCTCATGCTCGACGCGATTTCCGGGCATGACCCGCTCGACTCGACGTCGCTCAACCTCTCGCCGACCTCGTGCGCACAGACCGTGAGCCGGCCGATCGAGGACCTGCGCGTCGCCGTACCAGCCGGCGTGATCGATGAGATCGCGCACGGTGGCGTGCGCACCGTCTATCAGGAGGCGATCGACTCCTGCCGGTCGATCGGCGCGGAGATTATCGAGGTCGAGTTGCCCGTCCTCAAATCGGGAATCGCGTCGTACTACCTGATTTGTGCCGCGGAAGCATCGAGCAATCTCGCGCGATTCGATGGCGTTCGCTACGGATCGCGCGCTTCGGTCGGCCCGTCGCAGGGGCTCGAAGCGATGTACAAGTTGTCGAGGTCGCGGGGTTTCGGTCCCGAGGTGCAGCGGCGGATCATGCTCGGCACACATGTGCTCTCGTCGGGGTACTACGACGCTTACTACCTCACCGCCGCACGGGCCCGGCGGCTGATCAAGGAAGCGTTCGACGCAGTATTCCGATCGCACGGGTGCCATGTGCTGCTCACGCCGCCGGCGCCGGAGCCGGCGTTCCGCATCGGCGAGAAATCGGATGACCCGCTGACGATGTACCTGGAGGATCTCTTCACGGTGCCGGCCAATCTCGCGGGCGTTCCGGCGATCACCGTGCCCGCGGGCGTGGTGCATGAGGGCGGCGTGGCGTTGCCGGTGGGTGTGCAGTTCCACGCGGCGGCGCTGGAGGAGGACACGCTCCTCCGGGCGGCGCGGATGTTCGAGCGAGAGATCGGGTTCGATGCTCAGCCGCCCGCGG
>CALFMQ010000164.1 GCA_937879825.1 uncultured Phycisphaerales bacterium | reverse complement strand
CTCCTCCTCTCCCGCGCCGCAAAGGACCTCCGCACCGGCAAGGCCATCTCATGGGGCGGCATGTCATACGCGAGGGAAGCCCGATGACGCTCCGCGGCTCGACAGAACTCGTCATCTTCGGTCACCGCGCCGTTCTCGAAGCCCTCGCACATCCCTCCGTCGAAGTCCTCAAACTCCGCCGCTCGCACAAGTCCCCGCCCGGCTTCGTCAAGGAACTCGACAGCGCCTGCCGCTCTCGAGCCATCACGCCCGAGGTCTCAACGCTCGAAGAAGTCAACGCCGTCTCCGGCGCACCGCGCCATGATCAGGGCGTCGCCGCCAAGATCCGCCTCACCAACATCATCGAGCCCGAGGTCTTCGCCCAGTCCCTCACCGGCAGGCGCGCCGCCGAGCCGACCCGCCTCATCGCGCTGGACAATGTCACCAACCCGCAGAACATCGGCATGATCGTCCGCTCCGCCGTCGCCTCCGGCATGTCGGGCATGCTCTGGCCCACCGTCGGCTCGCCATGGATCGACGGCCTCACCATCAAGTCCAGCGCCTCGACCATCTACAGCGCCACCATCCTCCGCTGCGGCCTGCTCGCCGACGGCCTCTGGACCCTCAAGAAGTTCGGCTTCAAGATCGTCGGTCTCGCCGGCGAGGCGCCCACCCTTCTCCGCGACCACACGCCGCCCCATCGCGCGGTCTACGTCGTGGGCAGCGAGACCGAGGGAATCACCCCGAGCGTCGCCGAAGCCGTGGACGAGTCCATCTCAATCCCGATGCGCAACGCCGTCGAGTCCCTCAATGTCGCCGTCGCCGCCGCACTGGTGTGCTTCGCCGCCGCACCCAATAACCACTCCTGATCGCCAGCGCGCGTCCTGAACACGCCTCGTGTACGCTCCGCCCATGCGCGTACTGCTCACCAATGACGACGGCATCCGAGCGCCCGGGATCCGCGCGCTCTTCGAGTCACTCATCGATATCCGGAACAACCACGACGGCCCCATCGCCGAGACCGTCTGGCCCGTCGCGCCCCTCACCGTCCAGTCCGCCACGAGCCACGGCGTCACGTTCCACACGCCCCTCATGGTCACCGACGAACGAGTCACGGACTCCATGATCGGCCTCGCGGTCGACGGCCGACCGGCGGACTGCGTCAAACTCGCCATCACATCGCTCTGGCCCGAGCGCTTCGGCGACGCCTCCCGCCCGGACCTCGTCATCTCGGGCATGAACGCCGGCGCCAATGTCGGCATCAATGTCATCTACTCCGGCACCGTCGCCGCCGCCATCGAGGCCGCGTTCCTGGGCGTCCCCAGCATCGCCGTGTCATTGCACATCGGCTCCGGAAAGCCCGACTTCGCCCGCGCCGCCGATTGGGCCCGCCGAGCCATCGACCGCGTCATATTGGGAGGGCTCCCCGCGCCGCACGCCTGCATCAACATCAACATCCCCGTCTGCGAAAGCGATGGGGGGCAGAGTGGGGGGCGCGGCGCCGACATGCCCGAGATGGTCGTGTGCCCGATGAACGCCCACGGGCTCGTCGACGCCTACGAGAAGCGCCTCTCACCCGGAGGCGACGCCTACTACTGGGCCACCGGTTCTGGCTTCGAGTTCCGCTCGGCCGACCCCGGCACCGATGTCCCGGCGCTCTTCGAGCGCAAGATCACCGTCACGCCGCTGGCCTACGACCTCACCGCCTACGCGCAGCTCGACTTCTGGCGAGATCGACTCAGCGACTAGCGCGCACGGAGCGGCCTGCACAGGTTGTGCCGCTCCGCAGAGAGAGAAAGAGAGTCCGCGTACATCCGATCACCGGGATCGAGCGGCGCGTCCCTGCGCCCGCCGAACACCCGGCACGAATGTTGTCAGGCAAGCATCGCCTCGATGTCGGCAACGCCCTCGCTCAACTTGCCGCTGATCGACTCGCACTGGTCCTTCGTCAACTTGATCGCGTCGAGCACCGACGGGTCGATGTCCGTGTCGGGCAGGTCCAAGCGGAACCCGTCAACCGAGCGGGCCGAAAGCCGGTCGGCGACATACACAATGCACGGCAGAATCCGCGCGCCGTCTGCAATCTCAAGCGGGTTGTGGTGGTGCCCCGTCACATTCGCGAACGCCGCCGGGAACTTCCACTTCTTCGACAATCCCTGCCCGAAGTCCTGATGGTTGGCGCCGAAGACCTCGGTCTCGATCTCGAGAAGGTTCTTGCTCGGAACGCCTTCCTTGTCCGCGCCCACCTGGTTGAACGCCTCGATCAGCTTGTCCCGCTGATACTGCATCTCGACCATGATGCCGATGTCGTGCATCAGGCCGGAAAGGAACGCCTCATCGCCCACGCCGAGTTTGAGTTCGATCGTGATCAGCTTCGCAGCTGCAGCCGCCGTCACCGAGTGATTCCAGAGGTCCTTCGCCGAGAACTGCGGGCACAACTGACCGCCCCGGAACAACTTCGCGAGCGAGGCGCTCACCGCGATGTTCTTCACCGCGTTGAGCCCGAGCAGCACGATCGCTCGATTGATCGATCCGATCTGGCCCGGCAGCCCGTAGAACGAAGAGTTCACCACCTTCAAGATTCGGCTGCACAGCGCCGGGTCCACGCTGATCAACTTGTGAAGATCCTGCGCCGTCGAAGACGAGTCCTCGACCAGTTCGATCACCTTCATCGTGATCTCGGGCAGCGTCGCGATATGGCTGATTTCCTTGATCGCCGACTCGATGATCTGCGGCTTCCCGGTCGTCGTGGTGCTCATCTGCTGTCTCCGGCGGACGTCTCGGACCCCGGGCCGGTTCCTCATGAGCCGACCCAGTCCGTCTCATCGTCAACAACACGAGGCGACTTGCGTCCCTCTCGGCTCAATACGAGTTGCATTTCCGCAGGAACCCCGCCGAGCCGATATCCACGCCCGCGATCACGCCCGCGATCCGCCTCCCGGCGTCGCCATCGCCGTACGGGTGCGCATGCCCCGATAAGTGCAGCCCGCGAGCCCGACCGATCGCCTCAGCGACCGCCGCCCGATCCGCCGAGGCAACATCCACAACATTCCCGCCCCGCTCGCGACCGTTCTGGCGCGGCCCGACATTCACAACGCCCACACCCAGCGCCGCGCACTCGATCAGCCCCGCCGAAGAGTTCCCCACCAGCACACCGCCACACTCCCGCAACGACTTGAGCAGCCCGATGAACCGCTCACGCGGCAGGTGCTCGATCCAGCGCCACCCGCGCTCCCCGACCGCCGGCTCTATCACGTCCAGCAACGACTCACGCCCCGCATCGTGGTTCGGCGCCATCACAGCCACATGCCCGCCACGAACCACATCGGTGACACCCCCGATAACCGCGCCCGCCCACGCGCGCTCCCCATCGCCAGACAACCCGCACGGGTGCAACATCACCAAGACGCTCGGAGTCCCGCCCATCTGCTGCTCGGCATCAGCCGCGCCCATCGCGCGCATCGCATCCAGTCCATCGATCGCCGGCGATCCGGTCACGACCACACGCTCAGGCGGCTCGCCCATCCGGATGATGCGAGCAGCGCTCTGCTCCGTCGCCGCCAGGTGCAGATGCGCCAACTTCGTGATCGCGTGCCGCATCGCCTCGTCCGCGACGCCCTCCGCCCTGTCCCCGCCGTGAATGTGCGCCAGCGCGATCCCGCCAACGCTCGCTGCACACGCGCCGGCCAGCGCCTCGATCCGGTCCCCAAGCACCACCACCCAATTCGCCCGCAACCCGTCGAACGCCTCGGCCAGGCCCTCGATACCACGCCCCAGCGCCCGCGCGTCGGCCATCCTGCCGCTCTTGCCCGGGCGCTGCATCGGGACCCTCGCGTCGATCGCATATGACGCCGCCACCTCGCGCCATGTCTCCGCCGGCCCCAGCAGATGCGCACCCGTCACGATCACCCGCAGCTCAAGCCGCTCATGCGCCGCGACCGCGTCCATCACCGGGCGCAGGAGCCCGAACTCCGCGC
This sequence comes from uncultured Phycisphaerales bacterium, assembly GCA_937879825.1. Classification (GTDB taxonomy): domain Bacteria; phylum Planctomycetota; class Phycisphaerae; order Phycisphaerales; family UBA1924; genus JACKHC01. The sequence continues at coordinate 1,763 of CALFMQ010000164.1, read as the reverse complement.
GCGTCCCGGTGACGATGCAGACGCTGGCACGCGCGCGTTCCATCACGCCACGTCCTCCCAGACCGCCGGCATATCAGAGTCCACAGCGCGCGCGACGCGCCGCCCGATCACTTCATGCAATCGGAACGGTTCGATCCCCGTGCCGGGACGCTTGAACGTCACACGCTCGCGCGTGACAACCTCGCCCGGTGCCATCTGCCGAGCCCACACGATCGACTGCCGCGAGACCGTGCGCACATCCCGCTCGCACTCCAGCACACGCTTCCGATCCGCGCCGATCAGCACCGGGTCGGGCGAATGACCCGCCGCCGACCGCGCAAGCGCCACATACTCCCCGAACATCACCGGATCGAGCGACGCCGCGTGGTCCGGCCCTTTCGCACCGCGGTCGTAGGTGAGGTGCTTCTCCAGGATCCGCGCGCCCATCGAAACCGCGTCCCGCCCCGTCCCCACACCCCTCGTGTGATCCGAGTACCCCACATCCATCGGCGCCACCAGACGCGACACATCACGCATCGCCCCGAGCGTCGTATCCTCCGGCGCGGTGGGGTACGAACTCACGCAATGCAGAAACGCCGTGCGCGCCTCAGCGCCCCACCCCCGCACCCACGCGGCGCACCGCGCCACCTCCTCCGCGTTGCTCGCGCCCGTGCTCACGATCATCGGGCGCTCCGTGCGCGCCAGCGCCTCAAGCATCGGTTGGTGAATAATGTCCGGGCTCGCGGTCTTGTACGCGTCCCACGCGATCGATCGCATCTCCTCGACCAGTTCCAGTGAGAACACCGTCACGATCGCGTGAACGCCGCGCACGTGCGCCCGCTCCACGCAGCGCGCAAGGCCTCCCGCCGCCAACTCCAGCCGACGCAACATCGAGAACGGGTCCGACTCACCCGCGCTCTTCTGGTACGCCGCGAGCCGAGCAGCCGCGCTCATCAGTCGATCCGTCCGGAAGTACTGAAACTTCACCGCGTCGGCGCCCGCATCAGACGCCGCATCGATCAACTCAAGCGCTCGCCCGACATCCCCGTCGTGATTCACGCCGATCTCCGCGATGATGTACACCGCGCCGCCGCTGCTAATCTCGAATCCGCCGATCTTCATGCGTGCGCCCGCTCCATCAACACGCTGTCGGCCACGCGCAGATCAACCTCAGAGTCGATATCGATCACCGATCCCTCCGGATTGATCACGCCCCGCCGGTCCCTCCCGAAAAACGCGTGCGGCCCGGCCCCGACGCCCCCGATCTCCATCCGCATCGCCCGCGCCGTCACCGCGATCACGCCCCCGTCGGGGATGAACGCCGCGGGAAGATCCTGCCTGCGATACACCCCGTGGTTCAGCACATCTCCCTCCCAGGGCCGCACGTGCCCATCGTCATCCACGCGCGCAGTCCACCACGGGTGGTGCTTCCCGACCGGCGCATAGCTCTGCACCGAGTCGCACCCCGCCCGCGAAAGCAACTCGACCGCCCGATCGACCAGCCCGTCCGGACGCACCGGCACATTCGCGTACAGGATCACAACGCACCCGAAGTCCTCGCCAACCTCCGCCAGCGCATGCCGCGCAGCATCGTCAACGGTCGCCGTGTCGCTCGCCAGCGCCGCCGGCCGCGCCACGACATCCACGCCCATCGATAACGCTAGCGCGCTCAGTCGCGGGCAGTCCGTGGACACAACCACGCGCGACACCAGCGCCGCCCGCAGCCCATGGTCAATCGTCCACGCAGCGCACGGCCGCCCCGCGATCTCACGCATGTTTTTGCC
>CALFMQ010000163.1 GCA_937879825.1 uncultured Phycisphaerales bacterium | reverse complement strand
GGGGTACATGGGGGTCACCCCGACACCCATGCCCGAAGCCCTTGTGAACGGGAACCACGGGGAGCGGCTGGGCGAATAGTGGGGCGTGGGACTGAGTCGCGCGATGATGGATCGGGTGCGGACTCCGGCGGCGAGTTGCTGCCTTGGGGCGGTGTTGGTCCTTGATTTTGCGACGCTGCCGGGAGCATCGACGGTGGGGGAGTTCAAGAACTCGTTGTTCGAGTCCGGGCGTCGGCGCTGCTGCGGGTCTTGGCCCGGTGATTACTTCGTGACGAGGACGGATGACGGCTTGGAACTGTCGCAGGAGTGGAGCGGGTCATATGACATGGTCCACACGCGGTACAGCAGTTTTGAGACGGGATTCTGGTCGCCGACTCGAGAACACAACAATGTCGGGATGAAGATCTACGCGGCTTCAACGCCGTACAGCGCGGAGGAGTCGGAGGCGATCCGGAATCTGCTGGCGGATCGGGTGGCGGCCGATTGGGATCGTGAGATCGGTGCTCGGATTCGAGATTCGGAGTGGAGTCGGTCGAGGATGCTGCCGCTCGGGTATCTGCACAACGCGGCGGCATTGCTCGTGCTGGGCGGGTTCGCGTGTTCGCTTCTCTGGGTCGGCGATGCGTGGCGGAGCGAGACTCGGCGCGATCGGCTGCGCCGCGGGCTGTGCGCCGGTTGCGGCTACCCGATGGATGGCCTGCGCGAACCGGTGTGTCCGGAGTGCGGGGAGCGGTTGCCGCTTAGTGGAAGCGCTCCGGGCTGAGGTGCGTGAGGTCGATGGAGGGCTGCTCGTTGTGCATGAGTTGCGCGACGAGTCTGGCTGTGATGGGCGCGAGCCAGAATCCCATCATGGCGTGGCCGGTGGCGATCATGAGGTGCTTGACTGTCGGCGACCATCCGATGACGGGCAGGCCGTCGGCGGTGCATGGGCGCATGCCGACCCACTCGTCGGTGACGGGGGCGCTCTCGGCGATGGCGGGGATGTACTTGCTGGCGCCGCGTGTGAGCATGTCGAGGCGCTTGCGGCGGATATTCAGGTTGGTGCCGGAGAGTTCGAGCGTGCCGGCGAGGCGGAGTTCGTTGCCCAGGGGTGTGACGGCGACGTATGTTTCGCCGAGGACGGCGGCGGTTTTCATCGCGGGCGATGACTGGGCGACGTGGACGTGGTATCCCTTGGCGGCCTGCATCGGGACGCGGATGCCGATGGTGCGCGCGAGCGGGTCGGAGTGGATTCCGGCGCAGAGGACGACGCGGTCGGCGGTGAGGACCTGGCCGGACTCGAGTCGGACGCCGATGCAGTTGTTGTCGCTGGTCTCGATGGACGCGACGGGGGCGTTGGGTCGGCAGTCGAGCGCGTGGTGCTGCGATGCGTATTCGATTACGCCGGTCGTGAACCGGAATGGGTCGGCGAAGGCGCCGTCGTGGTGCCATGCGGCGCCGGCGAGGCCTTCGCGGAGGGCGGGTTCGCGTTTGTGAACTTCCGTGCCGGGAATGATCTCGTCGTGGATTCCCAGGGCTTTGACGAGTTGGGCGTGCTCGCGGGCGTGGGTGAGCCCGGCTTCGGTGGCGTAGACATCCATGTAGCCGTGGGTGCGGAGATCGAACTCGATGCCGAGGTCGGCGATCGTCTGGAAGGCGAGGGCGGTCTGCTGCGAGAGCGATGCGATGACGCGCATGTTGCGTGAGAAGGCGGCGGGTTTGCAGGCGCGGGCGAAGTGGATCATCCACCGGAGCATGGAGGGCGAGAGGCGTGGGGCGATGTAGAGGGGGCTGGTGGGGTCTAGCATCCACTTGAGGCCACGTGCGACGGTGCCTGGCTGCGGGATGGGGGCGTGGCCGGGGGAGATGAGCCCGGCGTTGCCGTAGGAAGCGCCGCGTCCGAAGCGTCCCTTATCGAGGAGTGTGACGGCGTGCCCGCGTTGGCAGAGGGCCAGAGCGGTGCATGCGCCGATGACGCCGCCGCCGACGATGATGACTTTGTGTTCGGGCACGGGCGGGATGGTATCGAGGCGGGGGTGGGTTCGGGTCGGCGGTTGACTCCGAGAACCATCGGGGGGGCGTGGGCGCGTGAGAAGCCACCGGAAAGCGGTGGGGCGGTATACCCGATCGTGCCGATGGTCCGGATCGGCGAGGGACGGTTTGGTGGCGTTGAAGTCCGCGTGGGACCTATGATCCGCCTCGGACCGATGAAATGGCAGTCTGGGAGAACCTGATCATGAAGCGCAGCGTGTGGACGGCGGTCTTGTTCGCGGTGAGTTCGGTGGTGGTGATCGGCGGGGTGCCCGGCGTGGCGTCGGCCCAGCCGGTGCGGAACAACGACCCTGCTTCGGCGCGGAATGTGCCCCCGATCGTCTTTGAGCCGGAGGTCTGCGATCTGGGGATCGGCAAGCCGGGCGAGAAGATGCACTCGACGATCATGCTGCGGAATACGGGCACCACGCCGCTGAAGATCACGCGGCTCAAGGGTTCGTGCTCGTGCACGGTGCCGTCGATTTCGAGCGATGTGATTCCGCCGGGTGAGACGGCGGAGGTGACGGTGGAGATGGATCCGGGTTGGCTGCCGTCGAAGATTCGCAAGCAGGTCAATGTGTTCGCGGAGGGGTACACGCGCCCGGCGACGGTTCCGGTGCTCGCGGAGGTGAGTTTCGCGGTTCGTGTCGAGAAGCCGTCGGTGAAGTTATCGGTGAACGAGCCGATCGCGGAGGTGCGGATCGAGGCGATCGACGATACGCCGTTCCGGATTCTGCGGGTGAACGGCAAGGAGACCGACGCGAAGGGCAAGAAGGTGGCGTCGGATGAGGCCGCCAAGTCGCACGACATTGCCTATGCGTTTGGCGAAGAAGAGATTCCGACCTACCTGGTGGTGGAGACGGATCATCCCGAGGGTTCGGTGGTGGCGGTGCGGATGGAGCATCCGGCGATCAACAAGCGCGATATGGACCCCGAAAACCGCGATTACGGCCTGAAAACCGAGCGTCATTTCATGAACATCGAGTCGGTGTATCCCGGTGAGACGGTGGAAGTGGTTCTGCCGGTTTCGGGGCTGGCTGAGATCGATGTGCCGACGGTGTC
>CALFMQ010000162.1 GCA_937879825.1 uncultured Phycisphaerales bacterium | reverse complement strand
GAGTCGATAATCGTCGTGCCGATCGTGTTCCGGGCCGCGAGCGTCGCGATCTCCTGCTGGCGCGAGTGCAGCTGCAAGAGCATCCCGTACGCGCCCGCAACAAGCACGATCAAGAGCGACAGCCCGATCAGCACCTCCAGAATGGTGAAGCCGCGCCGCGTCACGGCTCGAGCCCCCGCAGAACCGCGTTCTCCGGATTCTCATCAGAAGGATCGGTCGAACTGAACCGCACGAACTCCGACGCCGTGAACCGCGCGCCGATCTCGCCGGGCGTCCGTTCGCGCACGGCCCGCACCGTCACCACGGTGAGGTCCGCGTGCCCGGCCCGCGACGATTCGATCTCCAGTCGCCACCCCGACGGCTCCGGGATCGACTCATCAAAGGCCGCGCCCGTCGTCGCCTGTTCATCAACCCAGACCGGGATCTCGCCGTCGAGCGACTCGGGCGTCTCGATCCCCGCCTCGATCTTCGCCAGCGCCGACAGCGCGTAATCGATCGCCTTGAGTTGTTCCCCCGCCTCACGCGCCGACCGCACCCCCTGCGCGAGCATCGCAAGCACAGCCAATCCCGCGCCGACAAGGATCACCAACGAGATCAGCAGTTCCAGGAGCAGCGCACCGCGCCTCATCGGCCGCCCCCTTCCGACTCCCCCGGCCCCTCGCCTCCGAGCGCCTCCGCCTCCGATGTCGGGTTCCAGTCGATACTGCACCGGCACACGCCCGTCATCTCGTCGATCGTCATCGTCATCCGCGCGCCGGATCGCGTGTCCTCGAGAGAAACTGAACGCACACCGAGCGCCGAACCATCGGACAGGAACACCGCCAGCCGCGTGTCCGGCGTGCCCGCCGCCCGCGCCGCACCGGGGCGTTCGTCGGCATCGCTCTCCGAGGCCATCGCGATCCACCGGGGCAACTCCGTCCGCGGCTGCGCAGGGGCCGCGTCCGCATCGCCCGACGCATCTGTCGACGACGCCGTCCGCACCGGATCGAGCCGGCGCGTCACAACGCGCATCGGTCGCGACGCGCCCGTGCGCGCATCGGATGCATCACGCAGTATCAGTTCCACCGGTTGCCCGTGGCGCAACGCCTCGGCCCGCGCCAGTTCGCCGACCGACTCCATCCGGTCCGCCACCGCGCGGAACTCCGCCTCGCGCCGGAAGTCCGTGAGCGACAGCAGCGCCACGCCGACGATGCCGACAAGAATGCCGATGACGATCAACAGTTCGATCAGCGTGAAGGCGTCCCGGCGCATCCTCGCCCCGCCTTACTTCAGTGCGCGCCCCGCGCCGTTACTCGCCCGACGACGATGAACCAGATGGCGAACTCCCGCCCTCTTCATCCTCGATCCACGACACGATGTCATCGTCCGTGCCCTCTTCCTTGTCCGGGCCGTTCGACCACAGGTCGTATTCCGCATCGTGCTCGGACTCGGCCCGATACCCCCACTCGCTGCCCCACGGGTCCTTGGGCGCCGGCTTCTGGAGCCGCTTCCGCCACTTCTCCTGATCCGCGTCATCCTCGGTGACGAGCGACTCCTTGTCCCAGAGCACTTTGACCCCTTCCTCCTCGCTCGGATACCGGTCAAAGTCCGCGTAGAACATGTCCATCGCCCGCTGGATCGTGCCCAGCGCGATCTTGGCTTCCCCGACTTTCGCGTCCTTCTTGGACCCGATCACGTTCACGGCCACGATGCCGATCAACGCCGCGAGAATCGCCAGGACGATCATCACTTCGATCAGCGTAAAGCCAGTCCGACCAGATACTTGCGAGCGCCGTGAACGCATGGTGCCTCCGTTCGATGCCTTCAGACCGAGATAGCGGGTCTCCCTGCCCGTACCGCGGCGGTGATTCCGGTGTTCAATCCAAGTGTACCGACGCCAGAGCCGCCGGGAGCACCGACCCCCCTACCGGAGTTCCGCGCCGATCCCCTGGGTCAGGTTCAGCATCGGCAAGATGAGAGCAATCGCCACAAACGCCACGCACAGGGCCAGCCCGAGCAGCACCATCGGCTCGATCAGCCGCACCGCCACCGTCAGGCGGCGTTCCACCTGCCGCTCCGCGGACTCGGCCACCTTCATCAGCACCGACTCCAGGTTGTTCGCTTCCTCCCCCACCTTGAGCATCTCGATCACATCATCCGAAAAAAGCCCGCTCTCGCTCAGGGGCCCGCTGAGCGACTCACCCCCGCGCACCGACTCACTCGCGTTCTCGATCGCCGCCGCCATCGCCGGAATCCCCGCCGCATCCTTCGCGATCGCCAGCGACTGCAGCATCGGCACCGAGTTCGCCAGCAACGTGCCCAGCATCCGGCAGAACCGCGCAACCGCCAGCGATCGGAACAGCGGCCCCAGCACCGGAAGCCGCAGAGACAACGCCAGCAATCGCCCCCGCCACACCGGGTCGGTCGTCACGCGCCACAGCCCGATCGCCGCCCCCCCGGCGATGACCACAAGAACGATCCAGTTTGAGCGCAGCACGCCGCTCATCGCCAGCACGATCTTCGTCACCGCCGGCAGGTCCATGTCCGTGAAGACCTCTTCGAACATGGGCACGAACACGACGAACAACAGCACCATCGCAATCAGTCCGACACTCGCGATCACACCCGGATAGATGAGCGTGCCAACGACCTGCGTCATCAGTTCCGCGCGCCGGCGCAGATAATCACCAAGCCGATCAAAGACGCCCTCCAGGAACCCGCCGCGCTCGCCCGCACGCACCATGGCGATGTGGATGGTCGAGAAAATCCCGCCGCGATCGCTCATCGCGTCGGCAAGCGGCGACCCGTCCTCCACCTCGTCCGCGAGTTCCGTAAAGACGCCCGCGAGCGTCGCGTCCGCCCGCTGCCCGCCGAGCAGTCGCAGCGCCCGGAGCAGCGGCACACCGGCCCGCAACAGGTCCGCCAACTGAGAGTACGCATCCCCGAGTTTCCGCGCGCCCAGTTTGATCCGTTTCCCGCCGCCCCCGAGCCCGCCGACAGCGCCCCCCATCCGGGCGGCCAACTTCGACACCTCGACGGGCGTTAACCGCATCCGGTCCAGTTCCGCGAGCACCGCGCGCTCGTCATCGCCCTCGATCGTCCCCGAGGTGCGCTGACCCGTCGCCGAGATCGCTGTGTACCGGTACGCCGTCACGACACAGACTCTATCGGCACATCACTCCCCGAGCGCCCTATCGATCGCCGCGACCAGCTCCGCGTCGTCGGGCGTGGTCCGGGGCGAGAACCGCGCCACGACCCGCCCGCTCCGGTCCACGAGGAACTTCTGGAAGTTCCACTCCGGCTCACCGCCCATGCCGTCGGGCAGCGCCGCCAGTTGCTCGTACAGAGGATGTGTCCCCTCGCCCTTGACCACGATCTTCTCGAACATCGGGAACGACACGCCGTAGTTCTCGCTGCAGAATGCCGCGATCTCTTCGTTCGTCCCCGGCTCCTGGCCCATGAACTGGTTGGCCGGGAACCCCAAGATCACCAGCCCCTTGTCCTTCTTGGACTCGTACAGCGCCTCGAGCCCCTTGTACTGAGGCGTCAGCCCGCACTTGCTGGCCGTATTGACAATCAACACGACCTCCCCCTTGTAGTCGCTCAACGCCTCGGGCGTCCCGTCCAGCCGGTTCATCGTGTACTTGAGCACGTACCGCGGGTCGTTCTCCATCGGGGCCTCCGTCGCGTCACCGTTGTCCTGCTTCGCCGTCGAGCCGCCCGTCGCCGGATCGAAGTCCGACGAATACTTCGGCTCCTTCTTGCACGCTCCCAACATCCCGCAAACCATCGCCAGTGCCGTCAGTATCGTGCCGCGTGTCATCCGTCGTCTCCCGCGCTAGAGTGTCCGAGCATGATGGTACGCCTCTCACGCCGAGTCCGCTTCACGGTCCAGCCCATTAAGGTGGGAGGGGGCGGCATCGGCGCATACTTCGAACTCGACGCCGAGTGTGAGGGCAACCCCGACCCCGAAACGGGCTACCTCATCAACATCAAGCACATCGATCAGGCCGTGCGTGCCAGGGCCATCCCGATCATTGAGAAAGCAGTCCGCGTCGATCCCGCGCGCGGGCCGGCATCGCACATGCCCGGCATCATCGATGCGCTCCGCGCCGATCTCCCGGGCCTCACCCGAGTCCGATGGCGCCTCACCCCCGCCCTGTCCGTCGAAATGGAAACCGCCCTCATGACCAAAGCCGTCCTCCGCCAGTCCTTCGAGATCGCGTGCGCGCACCGACTGCACGTCGACGCCCTCTCCGACGCCGAAAACAAGCGCCTCTTCGGCAAGTGCAACAACCCAAACGGCCACGGCCACAACTACCGCTTCGAGCCCGCGGTCGAGATCGAGGTCGATACGAACCCGACCTGGGGCCCGGCCGATCTTGAAGCCGTCACGAACGAGTCCCTCGTCGCCCGCTTCGACCACAAGCACCTCAATCTCGACACCCCGGAGTTCGGCCAAGGCGGCCTGAATCCCTCCGTCGAGAACATCGCCCGCGTCTTCTTCGACATCCTCGCCCCGATGGTCCGCGACCGCTCCGGCGCCCGCGCCGCCCTGCGTTCGATCACCGTCTGGGAGACCGAAAAAACGTCCTGCACCTACCCCGCGTCCGCAACGCGTTAGTCCGGTAAACAAACTTCGATGCGGCGTCGCCCCGTTTCGCCGATAGACTTCAATCGGAGGGCTACATGGGCATCGGAACGATCCTGCTCGACCGCGGGCTGATCACCAACGACCAACTCGAACAGGCGCTCGCCGAGCAGAAGGTCTCCGGCGAACGCCTCGATCAGGCCATGGTCCGCCTCGGGCTCGTCCGACCCTCTGACATCACCCGCGCGATCGGCGAACAGTTCGACATGCCCATCGTCGACCTCACCGCCGTCGAGGTCACACCCGACGTCCTGGGCGCGATCCCGCCACAGATCGTATTCCGCCAGCGCTGCGTCCCCGTCGCCAAGAGCAACCGCAACGGCGGCGTCCTCCGCGTCGCAACCTCCGACCCCTTCGAACTCACCGTCTTCGACGAACTCCGCCTCGTCACCGGATGCTCCATCGAACTCGTCCTGGCCGACGAAGAAGACCTCTCCGAGTTCATCCGCACGCACTACGGCGTCGGCGGCGACACCCTCGACTCCATGAGCCGCACCCGCGGCAATGGCGCCGCGATGCACGACCTCGACGAGATCGATGTCTCCGATGAGGCGCAGCAGGCCGAGCAGGCGAGCGGCATCAAACTCGTCAACGAACTGCTCTTCGAGGCCATCAAGTGCCGCGCTACCGACGTCCACATCGAACCCTACGAGCGCACGCTCATCGTCCGCTACCGCGTCGACGGCGTCCTCCAGCGCGCCAATGTCCCCATCACGATCAATCAGTTCGCCGCCGCGATCGTCTCGCGCATCAAGATCATGGCGAACCTCAACATCGCCGAGAAGCGCAAGCCCCAGGACGGGCGCATCACCATCAACCACAAGCGCCAGTCTTATGACCTGCGTGTGTCGGTGATCCCCATGCTCTTCGGCGAGGGCGTCGTCCTCCGAATCCTCAACAAATCGGCCGTCCTCATGGAACTGGGCGATCTTGGCATGCCCGCCAACGTGCTCGCCTCGTGGGACGACCTCATCACACGCCCCCACGGCATCCTGCTCGTCACCGGCCCCACCGGCTCGGGCAAATCCACGACGCTTTACGCATCCCTCAACCGAATCATCACCGACGAAGTCAAGGCCATCACCGTCGAAGACCCGGTCGAGTACCACGTCAACGGCGTCAACCAGATTCAGGTCAACAACAAAGTCGGCCTCACCTTCGCCGCCGGGCTCCGCTCCATCCTGCGCCACGACCCCGACGTCGTGATGATCGGCGAGATCCGCGACCGCGAGACCGCCGAAGCCGCCGTGCAAGCCTCGCTCACCGGCCACCTCGTTTTCTCAACCCTGCACACCAACGACGCCCCCGGCGCGCTCCCGCGCCTGCTCGACATGGGCGTCGAGCCCTACCTCGTCGCGTCCTCCATCGAGGGCGTGCTCGCCCAGCGCCTCGTCCGGCGCATCTGCCCCGAGTGCGCACGCGAGGTCGAGCCCGAAGCCGACCGCATGCCGCGCGACTTCGAACTCCCCACCTCCGGCCGTCTCGTCGAGGGCGCCGGGTGCCGAAACTGCCTCGACACCGGCTATCGCGGGCGTATCGGCGTCTACGAGATGCTCCGCGTCACCGACGAGACCCGCACGATGGTCATGCAGAACGCCAACGCCGGCGCGATCGCCAAACGCGCACACGAAGCCGACGAACTCACCCTCATGCGCATCGACGGCTACGCCAAGGTCCGCGCCGGCATCACCACCATCGACGAAGTCATGCGCGTCACACGCACCTGATCTGATCTGGGCTAGTGTGCCATGGGCAAGTCACTGACTTGCCCGTGCCGACTGCTCCCTCCCCCGTCGCCGACGGGGGAGGTGTCATGCGGAGCATGACGGAGGGGGTTATTCCGATTCCTTCTCTTCCATCATCTTCCTCGCATGCGCCACCACCGGCGGCCCCCACCCCCCGGCCAACAACGCCCCGCGCTCCCCATCCAGAAACGCCCACGCCGGGATGCGCACGAGCCCCGCATCATCCACCTTGAGCGACCACAAGCCGTCCTCCGTGCGCACCACACCCTTCATCGAACCAAGCAACGCGCTCAGGCGCGCGTCGAGCGACTCGGCCTCAACGCCATCCTTCGCCGCAACGAACACACTCCCCAGCCCCGGCACCGGCAGCACCGGCTCGGGCACATCCGTCAACACCATCCACTCGCTCAACCCATCTGTCAGAGCCCAGAGTTCGTCGCCGTGCGCGCCGAGCCACGCCTCGTGCTTCTCGTTGAACTTCTCCGCGGCACGCTGCTTGAGCGTCGCGCTGTGAATCCGAATCGCCCGGTCGTAGATCGCGCGCCATTCCGCCCGCGCGACCGCCACATAAGTCGCCCCATTCACTGGAAAAGTCCGCCCGTCCATGCCCGCGGGCCACGCCGACTCTGTCAACGCCAGGACCTTGGGCTCCCCTTCCACCTCCGTGATCCAGTCGATCGCCAGCAGCGAGGGCGCGGCCGTTGCCTCCACGAGCGAAGCCCGCACCAGCAGGGCCGACGCATCCTGCAAGCCCAACGCCGCCACCATCCGCTCCACCCGCCCCTCATCAAACCCCTCCGGGAACCGCTCCCGCAACGCATCCAGATCAAGAAACGCCTCGACGGTCCCGAGCGCCGCCTTCGGGCGAGTCGCGCCGCGCAAACCCCTGCCGGACCCGATCGGCGGCTCGGTCGCATCGGACGCAAACCACCGCTCAAGCGCGCCCTCCCCAAGCCCGATCACGAATCGATCGCCCTCCGAGCACCACGACACCTCGCGCCACGCCGGCCACGCCTTCGCCCGATACGCAACACCATTCCGACCGCCCGGCAGATCGAGTTTCCGCTGGCTGCCCGCCGCATCATCGGGCAGTCCTTTCGCCTTGGCGGCATCGATCAGAATCGCGCGCATCGTCCGCAGGTACTCGTCGTGCCGGCCGTTCGTGTGCAGCACCAGCACGATCTGCAGCGCGTCGATCTCCGATTTCGCCGCGCCCTCATCGCGATGCGCCCGGAACTCCAATACCGCCAGCGTGTGCGGCACCTCGCCCACCATCGCCGCCGCGAGCAACCCCTCCACCCACTGCGCCTGCGACTTGCTCCCCGCGATCCCCGACGCCACCGCCGCCCGGAGCGTCGCCAGCAATAGCGTCCGATCAGCGGATGACTTCCTCGCACCCGCACCCTCACGCCGGAACGCGCCGGGGTCCATCACCCAGTACGCCAGCGCATCGCCCGGCACCGCCCCCACCATCGACTCCACATCCCCGCGCACGGCCCCCGCGGCACCGAACAACACCATCCACATCGCAAGCACGCACGCGCATCGGGTTCGGTTCGTGGTCGGCATCGCGGGTACTCTAGGGGTGTAGGAAGCCACTACGCATGCCTGATACGCCGCCCGACCGCATCCTGATCATCCGACCCAGCGCCCTGGGCGATGTCTGTCGGTCTGTCCCCGTGCTGGTCTCCCTCAAGCGGGCCTACCCGGACGCCCGGATCGACTGGCTCGTGCAGGACGCATTCGCCCCGGCGGTCAGCGCCCATCCCGACCTCAACGCGGCGATCCCTTTCCAGCGCCAGGCGGTCGCGGTCAAACGCTGGTGGCGAGCCGACGCCCGAAAGAAACTCCACGAACTCATCGGCTCGCTCCGTGGAGCGCGCTACGACGTCGTCCTCGATTGCCAGGGGCTGGGTCGTTCCGGCTTCTTCGCGTGGGCGACCCGCGCCCCGACCCGTGTCGGTTATGCCAACGCCGCCGAGTTCGGGTGGCTCGGTGTCAACAAGCGCGTCGAGGTCTCGCGAGAAATGCACACGGTCGACCGAATGCTCTCGCTTGTGGAGTCGATCGGCGTCAGACCCGTACGCGACATGCGCCTGTACACGCCCCCCGAAGGCCAGTCGCCCCCCGACGACCGCCTCTCCGGCGCCCGCTACGCCGTGATCGCGCCCACATCGCGCTGGGAGGGCAAGCGCTGGCCCGCGGACCGCTTCGCCGAACTCACCGACGCGCTGCTCGCGTCCGGCACCGTCAACGCGCTCGCCATCGTGGGCGGCAGGCACGAACGCGACCAGTGCGCGCCCCTCATCGCTCGCGCCCAGTCCGACCCGCGCATCGTCGATCTCGTCGGCAACACCTCCATCGCGCAGCTCATGGGCGTGATCGAGCGCTCATCGCTCGTGGTCGCCAACGACTCGGCGGCCCTCCACATGGGCGTCGGTTTCAACCGCCCCATCGTCGCACTCTTCGGCCCCACCCGAATCGACCGAGTCGGCCCCTATCAACACGACGCCGATGTCATCCAGCCCGCAGCACCGCCGCCCGGTGTCTCACACAAGAACACCAGCGCCGGCCTCGAACTCATGCGACGAATCACGCCCAAACAGGTCATCGAAGCCGCGCTCTCGCGCCTCGCGGAACCCGCCCCGCCCCCGACCTATCCTTCCGGCACACGCGCATGAGACCCCGCCCCGACCAGCTCGTCCTTGCTTCGCGCTCGCCCCGCCGCCGACTCCTGCTGCGCGAGGCCGGCATCGACGCGCGCGTCATCGATCCCAATCTCGACGATGGGCTCATCGCGGCCTCCACATCCGTCGCTCCGGAGGAATGGGTCGCCGCGCTCGCCTACCTCAAGGCCCGCGCCGGCGCCGAGCAACTCCCCCCGGGCTCGCTCGTGCTCGGCGCCGACACGGTGGTCGTGAAGGACGGCCGCATCATCGGCCAGCCGCGAGACGAGTCACACGCCCGCGAGATCATCCACGCCCTTCGCAACACCGATCACGAAGTCGTCACGGGGGTCGCCATCATCAGCGCCGACCAGCGGCTGATCTTCTCCGACTCCGCGCATGTCATCGTGGGCGACATCCCCGACGCCTCGATCGAGTCATATCTCGCATCAGGACAATGGCGCGGCAAGGCGGGCGCATACAACCTCGCCGAGCGCCGGCAGGCCGGCTGGCCCATCGAGGTCAACGGAGACCCGACCACCGTCATGGGGCTCCCCATGCGAAGACTCCGCGAGATCTTCGACCTCAAACCGATCGGAGCCGCGGCGTCATGACATCCGGCGCGCCCATCCCGCCCGGTCTGGCCATCCCCATCGCCATCGTCGGCATGATCGTCGTCGCCGTGCACGCGCAGGCCCTCGCCAAGGCACCGGGCGTCCCCGAGAGCCGACGCCGGGTCCGCCTCGCCAACGCCGTACTCATGCTCCTGACCATCCCCCTCCTGACAGCCGGCTTCTCGCTCATTTCCAGCGCCCAGCAGCCGCGTGTGTGGGTCATGGTCTGGCTCGTCTCCTTCCTCCTCGTCGGGATGATCCTTCTCCTCGCCGTCATCGACACGCTCAACACCATCCGCATCGGGCGCGAGCGCCGCCGCGAACTCCGCGACTCGCTCTCCGCCTACCGGGCGGACATCATCAATCTCGCGCGCAACAACAAAGCCAAGCATTCAGCGTCGACCACGGAGCCGGGCGACCATGGCGCGTAACCGACGCCCCCCGCTCCCCGCACTCGGCACGCCGCTCGAACCGCTCTACCGCGCCGCCGTCAACAAGCGCAATCGCGATTTCGACAACGGCCGACGCGTCACCAGACTCCCGATCCCCGTCGTCTCTGTCGGCAACATCTCCGTCGGCGGCACAGGCAAGACCCCGATGGTCCGATGGATCATCAACACACTCCGCGATCTCGGAGCCAACCCCGGCATCGCGATGCGCGGCTACGGCCGCAAGCACGCCGGAGTCTCCGACGAGCAACAGGAGCACGCCGACCGCCTGCCCGACACACCCATCGCCGCCAACCCGGACCGCATCGCCGCCATCCGCGAGCTCATCGAACACCACCACGCGGACTGCGCCGTCCTCGACGACGGCTTCCAGCACCGCTTCGCCGCAAGAGACCTCGATATCGTCCTCATCGACGCCACGCGTTCCCCCTTCGCCGACCGCTGCCTCCCCGCCGGGTGGCTCCGCGAACCCGTCGAGTCGCTCGCCCGCGCCCACGCCATCGTCATCACGCGCTCCACACTCGTCGAACCGCACGCGCTGTCGCAACTCGACCGCCAACTCCGTCGCATCGCGCCCGATGCGCTAGTCGTCCGCGCCGACCATCACTGGGCAGCGCTCGACACGCAGTTCGGACCGCAGCCCGTGTCCTGGCTCAATGGCCGCCCCACCATCATTGCCTGCGCGATCGGCAATCCCGACGCCTTCATCGCCCAGGCCCGCGCCCGCGGCGCCCGCGTCATCGACACGATCATCCGCCGCGACCATCACCATTGGACACGCCGCGACGCCGACCGCATCCTGAGTCTGGCCCGACCGACAACCCGGCAGGGCGCCCTCCTCACGACCCACAAAGATTGGGTCAAGTGGCGTCGCCTCGATGACGAGCGACTCAACGCGGCCGCTGTCCGCCCGATCGTGGAAATGTCGATGATGGAGGAGGACGCCGCCGCCCTCCGTGACGCCCTTCAACAAGTCTTCAAGAATCACCCGAACCCGGTACCCTGATACCGTGCCAACGATCCTCTCCAAACTCGCGCACTGGCGGCCCTTCAACGCACTCGTCGTCGGCGACTTCATGCTCGACCAGCTCGTCTACGGCGACGCCGAGCGGCTCACGGCCGATGCCCCCGTGCCCGTGCTCGCCGTCCGACGCACCGAGCAGATCCCCGGCGGCGCCGCCAATGTCTGCATGGACCTCGCCGCCCTCCACGCCAACGTCCGGGCCATCGGCGTCACCGGGGCCGACCCCGAAGCCAATCTCCTGCGCAACGAACTCGCCAAATCCGGCGTGGATCCTTCAGGGCTGATCGCCGACGCGCAGCGACCCACCACCGTCAAACGCAACCTCATCGGCCTCGCGCAGCACCGGCACCCCCAGAAAATGTTCCGCGTCGATTATGAGTCGCGCGAACCCGTTCCCGAAGCGATCGTCGCCCGGATGCTGGCGGCGTTCGACAGCGCCCTGCAATGGGCCGACGTGGTCGCCATCGAGGACTACGCCAAGGGCGCCTGCACCGAAGACGTCTGCCAGGCCGTCATCCGGCGCGCCCGCGCCGCCGGCAAGGAAGTCCTCATCGATCCAGCGCTGACGCGTGACTACACGCGCTACCGCGGCGCGACCGCCATCACCCCCAACCGCACCGAAGCGGAACTCGCCACCGGCATCCGCACGCACGACAACGCCGACGCCGCCCACAACCGGGCGCTGGCGCACAAACTCGTCGATACCCTCAATCTCGACGCCGTCGTCCTGACGCTCGACAAGCACGGCGCCATGCTGCTGGAGCGCAACGCCGAGCCCGTCACAGTCCCCACCGTGGCGCGCCAGGTCTACGATGTCACCGGCGCCGGCGACATGGTGCTGGCCGCCATGATGGCCGCCCGCGCCAACAACTTCGACTGGGAAGAGAGCGTGCGGTTCGCCAATGCCGCAGCGGGCCTCGAAGTCGAGATCTTCGGCGTCAAGCCCATCCCCTTCGAGCGCGTCCATCAATCCATGATCGCCGAACTCCGCAAGCAGTTCGGCAAACAGCGCACCACCGACGAAGCCGCCGTCGAGGCCGCCGCCGCCCGCCGCGAAGGCAAGCGCGTGGTCTTCACCAACGGCTGCTTCGACATCATCCACGCCGGGCACATCTCGCTCCTCCAGAAGGCCCGCGCCCTGGGCGACATGCTCATCGTCGGCGTCAACTCCGATGACTCCATCCGCCGTCTCAAAGGCCAGGACCGCCCTGTCCACGCCGAACGCGACCGCGTCACGGTGCTCGGTGCGCTCGAGCCCGTTGATGTCATCGTCGTCTTCTCCGACGACACCCCGATCTCACTCATCAAGACCATCAATCCCGACATCCTCGTCAAAGGCGCCGACTACACCAAGGACCGAGTGGTCGGCGCTGATCTCGTCGAGGGATGGGGCGGACGCGTCGAACTCGTCGAACTCCTCGAGGGGCGTTCCACCACACGATCCATCGACCGGATCCGCGCCCGATGATCCATCTCGCCGCTCGCACCAGGAGTCGCCCTGCATGACCGCGGGCCCGGTCGATCTCAACGCACTACCCCTCGATGAGCTCTACGCCGAACTCGCCTCCGACGGCTCGGTGCACCGCCTGCTCTCACTCGCCCGCGACGAGGACCTCTCCGGCGCTGGAGACATCACAAGCGTCGCGTGCTTCGCCGACAACGATCGCACCCGCGCCCATCTCGTCGCACGCGAGCCGGGCATCATCGCGGGCCTCGCCGCGATGGACGACCTCATCGAACTCTTCGCGCCAGGCGCCGTGTGCCGGTTCAACGCCAAAGACGGCGACGCCGTCACGCGCGGCGCAACGCTCGCCACCATCACCGGCCCGACGCGCCAGGTCCTCGCCCTCGAGCGCACCATGCTCAATCTGCTCTCCCGCCTCTCCGGCATCGCCACCTCGACCGCCGCGTACGTCCGGGCCATCCGTGGCGCCGGCGAGTCACTGCCCGCGTGCCTCCTGGATACCCGCAAGACCGTGCCCGGCCTGCGCACACTCTCGAAGTACGCCGTCCGGTGCGGCGGGGGCTACTGCCACCGCGTCGGCCTTTTCGACGCCGTCCTCATCAAGGACAACCACATCGCGCACCTCAGCCCGGGCGACCTCCGCGATTTCGTCATCCGCGCCTCCGATCTCGCGCGCGAACTCGCCGTCACACCACTCCGCTTCATTGAGGTGGAGGTCACGAGTCTCGATCAACTCGCCGTGCTCCTCGCGCTCCCCGAGGGCACGATCGACTTCGTCCTGCTCGATAACATGCCTTGCGCCATGATGAGAGCCGCGGTCGAGCAACGCGACAGCACCGCACCGCACATCCTCCTTGAGGCCTCGGGCGGCGTCACGCTCGACACCATCGCCGACATCGCGCGCACAGGCGTGGACCGCATCTCCGTCGGCGCGATCA
>CALFMQ010000161.1 GCA_937879825.1 uncultured Phycisphaerales bacterium | reverse complement strand
TCGATATCGATCCGTTCTTCGGAACAGTATTGAGCTTCACCCCGTGGCTCGACGAGCGCGATCTGAATGTCAATCTGTCGGCGACGCCCGGCTTCAACACGCAGGAGTTCGATGACGACACGGACGCGCTGGATATCAATATTCGGTCCGCCGACGGCATCGACGAGTGCAGAGAGTCCTACTTCTCCGCCGACCATGAAGCCCACCATTTCGACGCATTCGGAGTCCCCCTGGACCCCGGCTCCATCTACTACGCCGTCCCCGGATTCGGGCCCGTCAAGGTTGTGGATGACATGATCCATCTCGGCATCCCCGAGTCGGCGGATGTCGACGCCTTCGAGTTCGTCTGGGCGCCGGGCATCAATGTCGGCGGGCCCGGCCCGTACCTCGCTGTTGTCTTCTCGGTTGACGACGACGACCCCGCAACTCCCGGCGATGAGTCGGGCGGCCTCAGCCCCGGCCAGCTGTACCTCTCGTACTTCGGCGGCTTCTCGATCCCGCTGCTCATCAATCCGCTGCCCGACGATGTCGACGCGATCGCCGCCTACTGCGGCAATCCGTCCGACCCCGCGGTGTTCGTGCCCATCAAGTGCGACGCGGACGCCAACGGCGACGGCATCGTGGACATCAGCGACCTCAACATCATCCTCTCGCAATGGGGCACCTCGGGCCCCGAAGGCGACCTGAATGACGACGGCATCGTCGACGTGAACGACCTGAACCTCGTGCTGGCGAGCTGGGGCCAGAACTGCAGGTGCTGAGATCCGCCTCCGCCCTTTCCCTTCTGCGGAATCCAACGGGCGCCCGATCGGACAACTCCGGTCGGGCGTCTTTCAGTTAAATGGGAACACAAACGGCGTGATCGCAACCGTCGTGACGCCCATCAGCAGATTCATCGGGACGCCGATGCGCAGGAAGTCCTTGAGTGTGTACCCGCCGGGGCCGTAGACCATGAGATTGGTCTGGTACCCGAGCGGCGTGGCGAAGCTGGCCGACCCGGCCATCATGATCGCGATGACGAACGGCATGAAGTTCACATCGAGCCCCTGCGCGGTCTCCATCGCAATGGGGAATGTCAGCGCCACGGCGGCATTGTTCGTGATCACCTCGGTCATCAGCATCGTGACGAAGTAGATCGCGATCAATGCGAGCCGGGGGTTCTGCTTTGCGACAGCCAGCACGCCGCTGGCGATTCCGGCGGCCGCGTGGGAACTCTCCATCGCGGCGCCCAGCCCGAGCGCAGCACCGATGACGATGAGCACCGACCAATCGATCCCCTGACGCGCCTCGGAAACGGTGCAGCAACGCGTGATCACCATCGCGCCCGCGGCCAGAAGCGCGGCGGCGAGCATGTCGTACACGCCGATCGTCGCCAGCGCGACCATCGCAATAAGGATGAACACCGCCAGCGGCGCTTTGGCGTGACGCCGGGGGGTCGAGTCCTCCAAGGCGCTGACGAGCAGGAAGTCACGCGAGTTGCGCGTCCGCTCACCGAAGCCCGGCTCGGCCTCGACGAGCAACACATCGCCCGGCTCGAGTTCGATGTCGCCCAGCTTGCCCCGGACGCGTTCACCGTTGCGCGCCACGGCGATCACCGCGCCGTCGTACACATTGCGGAACCGGCCCTGACGGATCGTCTTGCCCACAAGGGCGCACGAAGGCGAGACGACCGCCTCGAAAAGACGCCTCCGGTAGCGCGGGGAGTCCAGCTTGAATACCTGATTCGTTGCGGGAACGAGGCCTCGGAGGTTGGCGACATCGCGTATCGACTCCACGACGCCCGCGAAGAGCAGCCGATCCTCGGCGCGCAGCACCTGGTCCGGACCGATCGCCGAGAGGACCTCGCCATCGCGGTCGATCTCAACAAGGAAGCAACCCGGCAAGTTGCGCAGCCCCGCCTGCTCGACGGTTTTGCCTGCGAGCGGGCTGCCCGCGGGGACCATGAGTTCGAGCGTGTACTCCTTGGGGTCGGCCATCACGTTGCTCGCCGACTTGCGATCGGGCAGGAGTTTGGGCGCCACGAAGATCAGGAAGAGCATGCCCACGATGGCGCACGGGAGCCCGACCCATGTGATGGTGAACATCCCGAGCTTCCCGTCGATCGATCCCGGATTGGCCAGGACCAGGCCCGCGACAACGAGGTTGGTGCTGGTGCCGATGAGCGAGCAGGTGCCGCCGATGATCGCCGAATACGAAAGCGGGATCATGAGTTTGGAGGGCGAGACTTTGAGTTTCTTCGCCCAGTCCGAGATCGCGGGAATCATCATCGCAACGACGGGCGTGTTATTCAGGAAGACGCTCATGCCCCAGACGGGAAACACCACACGCACCAGCGCCCGCCGCAGGCCCTTGGGGCGGCCCAGCAGACTCCCCGCGATCCAGTCCACGCCCCCGGTCTCGCGCAGCCCCGCGACGACGACGAACAGCACGCCCACCGTCAGCATGCCGGTATTGCTGAAGCCGGCGAACGCGTCGCGGAGGTTGACCACCCCCATCTTCCAACCGGCATCGGTCGGGACGGGGATCACCACCAGCGCTGTCAGCGCCGCGGCCATGATGGCGTCGGGCGCGATCCGCGAGAACGCGAGCAGGGCGAGCACCCCGACGATCAGCGCGATAACGATCCATGCTTCGATGCCCAAGACCGATTCTCCGTTCGGAGAGGAACGGGCGATCTGTCCGACCGCCTGCTTCGTCCGCACAGCCCACAAACCGCGCCGCTGAGCGGGACGCGTCTGCCCAGATCATCACATATCGAGCCGATCAGCGCGAACTGTCCATCATTGGGTGTGTGCGGAACGCACCTTGAGTCGGAAGTGGAGCGGACCGGGATCGAACCGGCAACCCCTAGCTTGCAAACGATGACCGGCCCGAGATGGGATTTCTCGTAAGCCGTTCATAGTTCGCTCCTTGCGCTCACGTCTTGGGTACCTCTTGGCATCGCATCAGAGCGCGATTCTGCGCATCTGAAGTGGGTAGATTGGGCACTACCCGGGTAGTTCTCATCTTCGGCGAATCTAACCACCGACCCGCACAAGTCAACTCGCTGGCGCGCATTTCCGATCAAGTTCGCGCGCCCGTCGCGATCTCCGTCGTCCCGAACCGTCGTTTGCAGTGAACGCATTGGCGCGCGCGCCGGATGCGCCCCTTCGTCGTCTTTCGCGTCCACACGACCGGGCAGAGTCGGCTCGCGCAGTTCGGGCACCGGATGCCCACCACATCGCCGCCGTCGTCCTCTGAGGGCTCCGCTGGCGCTGGGGCGGGTTCGGGTCGCTCGATCTTCGATCGTGCCTTCACGCGGCGTTCTCTGCCAGTTGGCTCGCTTCACGACGGGATATCTCCTCGCACGCCTCAACGTAAATGGCGGCGAGTGCATCTATGCGATCATACTTCTTGCCCAGGTTGTAGCATTCTGTTGAGACCTGGGACCGCATGGCCATTGTCGACAGTGGAGGTGCCCCTGTTTGGTCCGGCCACGCGCTCTCGATGGTCTTCCAGAGTTTGCTGGCGTGGTCGGTCTCTGGGTAGTCCCAGAACGCTTCGATCGTTTTTTCCCTCAGTCGCACGAGCATCCGGCGCCGCTTCTCGACGGCGTTCATGTCAAGAGTCTCCCCTGGGCAGGCGGCGGAAGTCTCCCGAATCACGCGATCGATGAATGCCTCCGTACCCTTGCAGGTCCGGTCTGCGAACGCGGAGTTGCACGCTGCGATCACGATTTTCACGTCCGAACTCCGCTGGATCTCCGTCAACAAAACCCGCATCTGCGCCGGTTTTACTCTGGGCTCACCGTCGAAGGGCGGCTTCAGTTCGTGGATCAGATTCTCGATCGAGAATAGGTCTTGCTCGCTCAGACCACCTGGGTCTGACTCCCTCGATACCTCGTTCGCGACACTTCGGACTCCCTGAGGCAGAATCAGAACACCTGGGTGGGGAGAGGGTTTGGCTTCCTGATCCCACTTCTGATCTCTTTCTGATTCTGGATTCTGATGTACTTCCTGATAGGTGCCCATCTCTTCAGCAGT
>CALFMQ010000160.1 GCA_937879825.1 uncultured Phycisphaerales bacterium | reverse complement strand
TTCGGTGATGGGGAGTTGGGATGTGTCGCCGTAGATGGCGGAGGATGAGGCGAAGACGAGTCGGCGTGATTTGGCGCGGCGTGCGGCTTCTGCGACGCGGACGGTGCCGGTGAGGTTGACATCCATCGTGCGCTCGGGCTCGGCGATGGACTGGGGCACGGAGCCGATGGCTGCGAGGTGGAAGACGACGGATGCGTTCTCGGTTGCGGCGCGGAGCGCGGGGGGCTCGAGGATGGAGGCGTAGATGAAGCGGGCGCGGTCGCCCCACTTGTCGATGAGGTGCGCGGGGTATTCGGCGTCGCCGGTTGAGAGGTCGTCGATGATGGCGACGGAGGCGCCGAGATTGAGCAGGCAATCGACGAGGTGCGAGCCGATGAATCCCGCGCCGCCTGTGACACAGACGCGCTGGTCGGCGTAGGCGCTGCGGAGGCGCGCCTCGGCATCGTGGGGCCAGAGTTTCATCAGGGTGTTGATTCTAACCCCATTCGGGAGCGGGACATCGGGTAAAACCCCGGCCGGGGTGTATTTTCCCTGCGAACGGGAAAGCGGCGCCGGGCGGGGCGGTGGGTGGGTACATTTCTTTGTGAGAAGGAGGCGCGGGTTGAAGAGTCCGGCGTGGGCGATCGGCGCGTATGTGGCGGGGGTTGTGTTTGCGGGGGCTGTGATTCCGGGTGCGGGGGAGCGCGTGGTCGCGGTTGATGCGGTGCCGGTGATGTGCCGCGGGGAGCTGCGGAGCTGGGTGGTGGCGGGGCGCGGGCGGCACTTGTATCTGGATGTGGAGTGTCCGGAGCCGTACGCGTATTTATCGGGGCGGATCGAGTTTGGCGGGGCGAGTCTGCGGGAGGATTACCGCGCGCCTGCGGATCGGTCGTACGGGGATCGGGTGAGTCGGATGACGCGGGGCGTGCAGCTGGTGCCGCCGGCGGGGATCGGGTTTGTCGATAACCGGTTGGAGGCGGTGTTCGAGTTGACGGTGGAGCAGGTGGCGTGTTTGCAGCGGGACCGGATGTGGTCGGCGCGGTACGTGCTTGTGGGCGCGAACAGCAACAGCGCGATGCTGGCGACGCTGGGTGATTGTGATTGCGAGGCGCCGGCGCGGGTGATCGGCGGCGCGGGGTTGTTCGGGGAGTTTCCCGGCGTGGATGCGGAACTGGGGGAGGAGATCGAGGCGGGGAAGTGGGCGCGGTACGGGGTCGCGGGGCCGACGGAGGCGCTACCGGTTTTCGGTGTCGGCAACGAGTGACGTCGCGTGTGCGCGGAGGTCGGGGTTGGCATCGTCGGCGAGGGCGGATTGGATGTCGTCGGCGAGGTCTTCGGCGAAGTGCGCGCCTTCGGGGCAGATGAGGAACATGGTGGAGCCGGAGCCGGTGATGTGGACGGGGCGCTGGGCGACTTCGGCGGCGCGGGCGCGGAGGGGCGCGAGACGGGGCGCGACGGCCTCGGCGGCGTGGGCGAGGTCGTTGAAGAGTTGATCGGGGTCGATGGCGTCGGCGCGGGCGAGCGCGCGGATGGCATCGGCGCGGAAGGCGGCGGCGGGGAGGTTGTCGAAGGCGCGGTAGACGGGGCCGGTCGGGCAGCCGAAGGCGGGGAAGATGAGGATGAGGGCTGCGGGCACGGGGGCGGTGGGCTCGAAGGATTCTCCGAGTCCGGAGACGATGCCGGTGGGGTGATCATTGAGGAAGAAGGGGACATCGGATCCCAGCGACAGCGCGAGTTGGGCGAGGCGGTCGGGCGGGATGTTGAGATCGAAGAGTTCGTTGACGGCGGAGAGTGTTGCGGCGGCGTCTGCGGAGCCGCCCCCGAGGCCGCCGCCGACGGGGATGCGCTTGTCGAGGCGGAGCTGGACGGGGAGTCGGCGGGCGGATTCTTCTTCGAGGAGGAGGTGGGCGCGGACGGCGAGGTCGGCGGTGATGGACCAGTCGATGTTGGTTTTGATGGGTGCTTCGTCGTGCCAGCGGATGGCGTATCTGCTCAGGCGGTCGTCTTCGAGGCGGGTGACGAGGAGGTCGTCGGCGAGATCGATGCGGGCCATCCATGAGCAGATGGGGTGCATGGCGTCGGCGTTCGGTTGGTCGACGGCGAGGGCGAGATTGACCTTGGCGCGGGCGGTGCGGCGCGTGAGGCGGCGGTTGGGTGATGCGTCCTGTAGGTCCATGGGGGGAGTGTAAGAGCACAAAACACAAAGCGGAGAGCACCGATTGTGAAGGCCCCTCCGTCATTCGCGGCGCCCCCCAAATGACACCTCCCCCGCAGTCGGGGGGGAGGAGGGATGCGGTCAGAGTTTGAGTTGGTCTTCGGTGATGTGATCGGTGAGGAGATCGGCGAGTTCGCGGAATGAGCCGCGGCCGCCGGGGGCGGCGAGGACGCAATCGACCTCGGCGCGGACGTGCGGGTGTGCGTCTGCGGGGCAGGCCATGGCTCCGGCGAGGCGCATGGCGGGGAGGTCGTGGATGTCGTCGCCCAGGAAGACGACTTCTTCGGGTTTGACGGCGAGTTTGGCGCAGAGGGCCTCGAATCGCGGGCCCTTGTGGCCGGAGCCGGCGTCGATGGCGTCGACGCCCAGCGAGCGGGCGCGGTCGTTGATGGAGTTGCATTCCATGGCGGTGGAGAGCCAGCCGACTTTGATGCCGGCGGCCTGGAGTTTGCGATGGGCGATGCCGTCTTTGGTGTTGAAGGCGCGCATGGCGTCGCCCTGTTCGGTGCGGATGACGGTGCCGTCGGTGAGGCAGCCGTCGACATCGGTGATGACGGCGCGGAAGGTTCGGTCGGTGGGGAGCGCGTAGCGGCGGACGCCTGCGATGCGCGGGTCGGAGGGCGGGAGTCCCCGCGCGACGGCTTCGGCGAGGGCGAGGGTGTCGGCGTCGGTGATGCGGATGGACTGGATGGCGTCGGGGGGATCTGACGCGGGGATGCGGAAGGGGTGTTGCCATTCGGCGCGGAGGGGCGAGCCGGTGTTGGCGGGCGGTGCGTTGACGGCGGAGAAGTTGTGGCGGGCGAGGGCGCGTGCGCAGCGCTGATCGGGGTCGATGATGGCGATCCCGGCGCTGGGAACGCCTGCGCGCACGAGGTGGTTGGCGGCCCAGAGGATCAGGGGGACACCCGCGAGGGGCGTGGCGGGCGTGATTGGCGAGGCGTCCTGGTGGCGGGCGTCGATGACGGCGCGGATGTCCATGGGCGAGAGGGTACATGACGGTTGGACACATGGGCGCGGGATGGGCGATGATGGTTGCGTGAACAACGACGGAGGTGTTGTCATGGCGATGCACGGAGCGCGTCGGCGGGCGATGAGGATTGGTGTCGCGGGTGTTGTTGCGGGTTTGGCGCTGGGCCTGGTGTCTTGCCAGACTTCGTGGCCGTGGAAGGGGGACGGCGGGGGCTCATCGGGCGGGGGCGACGGGGGCGTCGCGACGACCGTCGGTTCGCGGGGGATTCTCAAGGACCGTTTGCCGCTCGATGAGAAGGACCCGACCTTGCGCGCGCGGATCGCGGAGGGCGCGACGAGTATTGATCTGGGCGGGCCGCGGTTCGTGATCCTGAGCGTGCCGGGGCGTAGCGAGGCGCCGGTGACGGTGCGGACGCCCGTGACGGTGCGTGTTGAGGCGCGGCAGTGGGTGATCACGCCGATGGGCGCTGCGCGGACGGCGTTGCAGCGTCGGCTGGCGCCGGGCTTTGACTACCTGAATGTCGAGGCGGTGGGCGGGGGCGAGGTCTCGGTGAACAACCAGCGGTATCCGGGTGTGATTCGCTTGATGGGGCGTGACACGCTCGCGTCGGGGGGTGCGGGGTCGGGCTCTTTTGATGTGATCGAGGAGGTCTCGGTTGAGGATTACCTGCCGGGCGTGATCGTGAAGGAGATGCTGCCGGGCTGGCACTTGCAGGCGTACCGGGCGCAGGCGATCGCGGCGCGGAGTTATGCGCTGCACGAGCGTGCGCGGAAGCGTTCGCTGGGTTCGGCGTTTGATGTTGAGGTGACGGAGCAGAGCCAGGTGTACGGTGGGACGACGACGGACCCGGCGGCGATCGAGGCGGTGAAGTCGACGCGGGGGCTGGTGGTGGGCGCGGGGGGCAAGTTGATTCGCGCGTACTACTCATCGACATGCGGGGATCGGGCGGGATCGGCGCGGGACACGTGGCCGACGGGGCCGGGGTATGAGTTCAATCTCGCCGAGCCGATTCAGGCGCACGAGCGTGTGTGCCCGTGCGAGCGTTCGCCCCGGTATCGGTGGAGCGTGACGCGATCGAAGCGGGAGCTGGAGGATCGGATTCGTTCGTTCGCTGCGGATCGGGGGATGGGGCTGCGCGATCTGAAGGAGATCTCGGAGATCAAGGCGAGTTCGTACAACACGGTGGGGCGTCCGGCGCGGTACCAGATCACCGGTTCGGACGGGCGGACCTGGGAGTTGAGCGCGGAGGATTTGCGGATCGGGTGCAACCATCCGGGCTCGGCGGGCGCGAAGTTGCCGCCGATCGAGTTCAAGGATCGCGTGCTGTCGGGCGATATCGCGCTGAACATCACGGGGGACACGGTGATGATCAACGGGCGCGGGTTCGGTCACGCGGTGGGGATGTGCCAGTACGGCGCGCAGGCGCTGGCGAACCAGGGGCTGAAGGGGGAGGACATCATCGAGCGCTATTACGAGGGCGCGAAGGCCGTGCGCGCTTATTGAGGATTGCGCGGGGGCAGGAGCGCGAAGTCGGGCGCGAGTTCGGGGACGATGAGGACGATGATGCGCCTCTTCTGTGCGCTGTCGGCGAGTGAGAAGGCGAAGAGGAGTTGGCCGATGGTGGTCGGGCTTGCGGCGGCGGGCCCGGGGCCCGCGGCGGTGCGGGCGCTCTGATCATCGGCGGCCGGCGCGCGGTTGTCGTTCCATACGACGCCGGGCGACTCGCAGGTGAGGATGTAGAGGTAGGCGGGGTCGAGCGCGAGTTCGGCGGTGAGTTCGTGGATGATGTCGCCCGCGTTGACGGGGGCCGCGGTGGCGGGGATGAGCCCCGCGGATTGCTCATTGGCGCGGGGTGCGTCGTCGTCGACGAACTGGAGTGCGAGGTCGAGCCGGACGACGGGGCCCTGGGCGGTGGGGGCGGGCCAGGCGCGCATGAGGATGCGCGGCGCGCCGGGGCCGAGCATGCGCGGGCGGTTGTCGATGGTGAAGGGCGTGCGGCGGTCGATGGACTTGCCGCGGAACACGGGGAGCCACGCGCCCATCCAGCCCTTCCAGTCGCGCGCGTACTGGCTCACGGGCGGGGCGGCTTCGAGGAGTTCTCCCAGGGCTTCGCGCTTGAGGCGCGCGATGCGGAGTCCTGACTCGTCCCAGCGGGCGGCGAGGCGGGAGGGGAGGACGGAGTCGGGCTCGACGAGGGCCGCGAGCGCGGCGGTGACGGCGTCTGCGTTGTCGTTTGCTGTCCACCAGCGGAGTTCGACGCCGTCGACGGAGGCGCTGCGCCCGACATCGAGGCCCAGTCTGGGCGCGGGTTTGGTGTTGGGGGCGTTGTTGTCGGAGGCGCAGGCGGGGAGGAGCGCCAGCGCCGAGCCGATGAGGGCGGACGAGATGGCGCGTGCGCTGTTCACCGGGCGGCGGCGCCGAGTTCGTTGATTCGATCGATGAGGCGCCTGACGAGGCCGATGTTGCGGCGCGTGTGCGTGAAGGCGACTCGGGGGAGGTCGAGGTGGTCGACCTCGACCTCGTAGGCGCCGCGCTGGACGATGCGTCCTTCCTTGACGAGGACGGCGAACTCATCGTTGAGGGCCTCGATGGCGTCGGCGCTGAGTTGCCGGTTCATGCGGATGACGAGGTCGTCGCGGACGTAGCGCGAGGAGTGGTAGACGGAATAGAAGCGGGTGATGAGTTCGACGGCGGCCCGCGGGTTGCTCGTGATGGTGTAGAGCGCGGTGTCTTCCTCGGAGATCATGCCCTGGGCGAGGAGGCACTCGCGTGTGTAGCGGTCCCAGCGTTGCCAGTAGTCGGAGCCCTCGTGCTCCATGAGGATGATGGGGACCATGCCGGACTTGCCGGTCTGGACGAGGGTGAGGGACTCGAAGAGTTCGTCCATGGTGCCGAAGCCGCCGGGGAAGACGGCGAACGCTTCGCACTGGGAGACGAACATGAGTTTGCGTGTGAAGAAGTAGCGGAAGTTGATGAGTTTGTTGTCGCCCTGGATGACGGTGTTGGCGGTGGTCTCGAAGGGGAGGCGGATGGAGAGCCCGAATGAGGCCTCGCGTCCGGGGCCTTCGTGCCCGGCTTTCATGATGCCGTCGCCCGCGCCGGTGATGACGAGCCATCCGGCGGCGGCCATGAGTCGGGAGAAGTCTCGCGCCAGCGCGTAGTCGGGGTTGGAGGGTTGGGTGCGGGCGGAGCCGTAGATCGAGACCTTGTGGGGCGCGTGGTAATCGGCGAAGACGTTGTAGGCGTAGCGGAGTTCCTTGAGGGCGGCGGTGAGGAGTTTGAGTTCGCCGGTGTCGCGTTCGTCGGTGATGAGTTTGAATGAGGTGACGGCGAGGTCGCGGATGAGTTTGCCGTCGAAGGTTTCGGGATCGCCGCCGCACTCGCGGATGAGATCGTCGATTTTGTCGATGAAGTCGGGCTGATCGACGCGGCGCTGCGGCTTGGTGGATTGTGTGTTGTTGTCGAAGGTGGTCATTTGTTCTTTCGTTTGGGTTCTTTCCTCTGCGGGCCGCCGAAAACTGTCTCGACGAACTTTCGGGTCGCGGCGAGTT